>CAMXAV010000167.1 GCA_947179285.1 uncultured Helicobacter sp. | reverse complement strand
ACGATTTGGTCGCGGTGGCGCGCAAGATGTGTGAGCACCTCAAATGGCTTGCCTTTGAGCTCGATTTCTTCGCCATTATAGGTGATTTTTTCTTCATCGGGGTTGATGGTGAGCGATTCGATTTCGATGAGGTTTGTGCCGCCAAAGCGCAACCGCGCCTCGATTCGAGCCACCAATACATCAAAATCAAAGGGCTTTTTGATATAATCATCTGCCCCTGCCCGAAGCGCCTCTATCTCGCTTTCTTTGTCCTCGCGGTCGGAAAGAATCACAACGGCTGTGCGAGGCGATTTGCCCTTGACGGGCATGATGATGTCAATGCCATTCCCATCGGGCAATCTCCAATCCGTGAGAACCAAATCATAATTGCGAATGCTGATGTAATATTCGCCATCTTTGAGATTCTCTGCCACATCGGCTTGATAATTGAGTTCTGCAAGCCCCTCTGCGAGGGTCTTGGTTAAGGTGATTTCGTCTTCTATAATGAGTATGCGCATATAACTCCTTTGGCTCTCTTCGAGGTTTGGTTGAATGGAGCTATTGTAGCATATTTTTAGTTAATCTTAAACTTTTTTGCGCGTTTTTGATGAAATTCTTCGCCCAAGCCCTAGCGCTTGGACGCTAGGCTAAGCCTGCAAATCGAGCATTGCCTCGACATGTAGTGCCCTGCTTGAAGGCGCGGCATATTCTTGCTCATAGAGCTGCCCTGCGTCAATCAAAATCCGCTTGCTAAACAAACGTTCCGTCTCAGGCAACGTCTCCTCCTCGAGCCCCTCGCGCGCATATTGTTGGCGCTCTTGCTGCGCGCGGCGCAACGAATCGTTGTTACCATTTGGAACAAGATTCTTGACAATCGCCCATGCGCCATAGCTTTCATCGAGGTCGACAAAAAAGCCCGAGGATTGCACGGAATCGTTGCTTGTATCGCGCAACATCTGCTGCTCGAAAACCTGAAAATCTTGCTTTAATGTCTCGGTATAGTCGCTATCTTTTGCCATTTTTTGCAAGACATTCACAGGCAGCATCAAATGGTTGTTGCCCTCGTTTCTAAAGACATTATTCACGTTTGGAATCCCCACTTCAATCTGCATTCCCGAGAACCGCTGCTTGAGATTCTGTAAGAGTGCGCTTGCCTTTGGGGGGATTCCCGAAAGGCTGTTGTAGCTTCGCATTGCTTTGTTGTTCCAAACTTGCATAGTCGCTCCTTTGGAAAAACTTCAGCAAAGAGCGTTCCAAATCTCACCAACCATAAAAAGCAAACTTTGCCAACACGACAATCAAAAAGCCCAGACAAAGCGCCACAGGGTGAATGATTTTGCCCACAGGGTTGGGCTTGTGCAAAAATTTGCAGCTTAGCGAGACGATGACCATTATGACAATCACGCATGCGAGCGCGACTTTGAGCAGCAGCAGGCGTTGGAGATTTGTTGCAAAATAGCCCACATCGGCATTGAAATAGAATCCAAACATCGCGCCGCCCGTGATGACGAGCAATAGCAACGAAAGGGGCATCATCTTCGAGCGCGCCGACATCGCCGCAAAGACGCGATTGGCAATCTCATCGCCAAGCTTTTTGCGCACGAGCGAAAGCAGCACGACATCGGTAAAAATGAAGCCCAAAAAGATAATCGCACAAAGCAGATGCACAACCAAGAAATAGGGATACAGCGCCGACATCATTTCCTCCTTTACATCGGCGACAAATAGCACAAAGGGGCTTAAAAAATGTTTAGTCGTCTTCGAGCACAACGGGTTGCACAAAGGGCACATGTGTGCCCACAACGGGAATCTTCTCGCGTTTGTAGGTGTCCAAAAGCCGTGCGCGCGTGCGGGCAGCCAACGCGCCGTCATGGTCATAGGTTGTCGAAATCTGCGGCGCATGCGTTTGCACAGCGAAGTTATGCAGCAAATCGGCAAAGAAGATGAAGGTATCGTCTTTATGGGTGAATTGCACGGTGATGTGCCCGGCTGTGTGCCCATAGGCAGGGGAAGCCACGATTTGCAAGGTGCTTTGAGGGAAAAGATTGATGTTGTGTTCGATAAAAACGCGCTTATCGCCAAAGCTTTCAAACGCCTTGCGCGCCGTGTCGTTGCTGCTTTTTGCCCAAAAATCGTATTCTTTTTTGTCGAGCATCAATGTCGCGTTCGGGAAGTTATTCTCGCCCTTATCGTTTAGAATCGCGCCGACATGGTCGCCGTGCCCATGCGTGATGAGGATATGCGTGATGTCGCCAAATTGCAGCCCAAGCTCTTTTAGGGCACTTTGCAGCGCCGTTGTCGTGCTCGCAAAGCCCGTATCGACAAGCAGATTATAATTGGGCGCTTTGACAAGCACGATGTTGTGCTCATTAAACGGCGTTCTGTATTGGTAGATGATGTTTTTTTCGGCGTCATTTTGGGGCAGCAAAATGCTTGTGTTGATGTCGCGCCTCGTGAGCGAAAGCACGACTACTTCGGCGCTGCCCATTTTCGCGTGGTACATCTCGACTGCCCACGAGCAGCAAAACAACACACAGAACATCAAACGAGACGTCAAAATAGAAATAATGCGCATTATGGTTCTCCTAGCTTCTCTTAAATCTCATCATTATAACATGCAGCCGCTCACAAAGTCAAGTTTTAAGAGACAAATAAGCCCGACTTTGCTAAAACTCCATATTCTAAAACAAGGATTCCAATGCGCCTTTTATTTTTATTTCTCATTAGCTTTGCATTTGCCAAGCCCATCATCAGCGTCAGCATTCCTCCGCAAGCCTATTTCGTGCGCCAGATTGCGGGCGATTCGCTCGAGGTTCATGTCGTCATTCCGCCCAACACAGACGAGCATAATTTCGAGCTCAAGCCCCAAACAATGCAGACGCTCGAAAAAAGCGATGTGTATTTCACGATTGGCTTGGAGCTTGAAACTATCTTATTGCAAAAGTTGCAGCAATATCAAAAGATTCGGATTATCGCAACCAACGAGGGGCTTATGAGCCCGCCAAACACGCATGACGCACATGAGAATGCGCACGCACACGCGCATGGGCATGCGCATGACGCAGACGACCCGCATACATGGCTTGACCCGATTATGG
>CAMXAV010000166.1 GCA_947179285.1 uncultured Helicobacter sp. | reverse complement strand
GCTCTTGGACTTCTTGCGTAACGATAAGATTCCGCGCTTTAACCCAAAGATTGTTGTGCTCGATGAATCGGACGAAATGCTCGACATGGGATTCTTGGAAGACATCGAGGAGATTTTCTCGTATCTCCCCACACATCGCCAAACATTGCTTTTTTCGGCGACAATGCCGCTGCCTATCAAGCAGCTTGCGCAGAAGATTCTCGACAACCCCAAGCTTGTCAAGATTGCGACCAAAGAGACGACCAATAGCGACATTCGCCAACGTTACTATATCATCAACGAGGGCGAACGAGAATTTGCCATTGTGCGGCTGATTGATAGCGAGATTCCGAGCAAGGCAATCATCTTCACACGCACGAAAAAAGAAGCCGACAGCCTCTGCGCCAACCTCGTTGCGCGCGGCTACCACGCGGGCGCGTTGCATGGCGATATGCAGCAAGTCGAGCGGCGCAACGCGATTGCGGCGTTCAAAGACGGCAGCGTTGAAATGCTGATTGCCACCGACATCGCCGCGCGTGGGCTCGACATTAGCGATGTGAGCCATGTTTTTAATTACCATATCCCGCTCAATCCCGAGAGCTATGTGCATAGAATCGGGCGCACGGGGCGCGCGGGCAAGAAGGGCATTGCCATCACGCTCACCACGCCGCTCGAGTTCAAAGAAATGCGCCGAATCGCCGAGAATACGAAGGCGCATATCGAGCTTTACGAGATTCCAACGATTGCCGATACGATGAAATCGCTCGATTCAAAGATTATCAAGGAGCTTTTGAACGCGCCCATCACAGACGAGGCGCTGCAAATCTACGAGGTGCTAAGCGATGAGATTCAAGCCTCGCAGCTCGCATGCAAGCTCCTCTCGCTGCTGTTTGCGCGCAAGCAGATTCTTGGACCCGACAAAATCGGCTTGTCGAAGGCGGATTTGGGCAAAATCGAGGCGTCATTGCGCAAGAGCGCAACCGCCAAGCCCTCGCAGAGGCGCTCGCGCAGGCGAAGCCAGCCGCGATACAGGCAACATTACTAGGAATTTGTGGCATGGAGTTTGAGAAATACCCGTTTGAGAAATTGCGCGAGCTGTTCGCGCCGCTATCCCCAGCGCCGCTTGCGCCCATTGCGCTCACAATCGGCGAGCCGCAGTTTGCCACGCCCAAGCCCATTTGCGATGCACTCACGGCAAACGTCGCCAAGCTCAACAAATACCCAAACTCAAGCGGCGAAGCGGCGCTCAAAGACGCTGTGTGCGGCTATGTTGCGCGCCGCTATCACATCACGCTTGCGCCCTCTAGTGTCGTGCTGACATTTGGCACGCGCGAGGCGCTGTTCAATCTCCCGCAGTTTCTGTTGTTTGACAAGCCCAATCCGACAATCGCCTTTCCCAATCCGTTCTACCAAATCTATGAGGGCGCGGCAAAGATGTCGCGCGCGCGAGTCGTGCACATGCCGCTTGTGGCAGAAAATGGCTTTGCGCCCTCGCTTTCCCCCGCGTCTTTGGAATCTGTTGATGTCGTGATTCTCAACTCGCCCAACAATCCCACAGGCGCGGCGATGTCGCTTGATTCTCTTTGCGAGTGGGTGCGCCTTGCGCTCGCGCATGATTTCGTGATTATCAGCGATGAATGCTATGGCGATATTTACGAGAAGCAGCCGCCCGCCTCGATTCTTGAGGCTTGTGTGGCTGTGGGCAACACGAGCTTTAAAAATATCCTCGCGCTCAATTCGGCGAGCAAACGTTCGAGCGCCCCGGGGCTTCGCAGCGGCTATGTCGCCGGCGATAGCGCGATTTTGGAGCGCTACATGCGCTACCGCACGTATGTGGGTTGCGCCGTGCCCCTGCCGCTGCAAGACGCCGCCGTTGCGGCGTGGAACGATGATTCTGCCGCCAAAGACGCGCGCGCCATCTATCGCGCAAACTTCGCGCTTGCGCGCGAGATTCTGGGCGCGACAATCGCGCCTTATACATTTTATGTGTGGCTCTTTGTGGGCGATGATGTCGCGTTTGCGCGCGAGCTCTACCAAACGCAAAATGTCTCGGTTTTGCCCGGGCGCTTCTTGGGGCGCGAGGGCGCGGGTGCTGGCTTTGTGCGCATTGCGCTTGTCTATGACACACCGACATGCAAAGAGGCGCTAACGCGCATTGCCAAAGTCTATGAAAAAATGAGCACATAATGCCAACACCTAAAAAGATTCATTTTATCGGCATTGGAGGGATTGGAATCTCGGGGCTTGCGCGCTATCTTAGGGCGCAGGGAATCGAGGTGAGCGGCTCGGACATTCGCGAAAACGCCATCACAGAGAGCCTGCAAGCGCTCGGAATCCCGATTACGATTCCGCACAACGCGAGCGCGATTACCGACCAAGACGTCGTGATTCACTCGGCGATTATCAAGCAAAACAATGTCGAGATTCTCGCGGCAAAGGAACGTGGAATCGCGGTTCTCTCGCGCAAAGAGGCGCTGCCGATGATTCTAAGCCACAAAAAGGTTTATGCCGTTGCGGGCGCGCATGGCAAGAGCACAACGAGCGCGATTTTGAGCACGCTTTTGCCCGAGGCAAGCGCGATTATCGGCGCAATCAGCAAGGAGTTTGGCTCGAACGTGCGCGAGATTAAGAGCGAGAGTGTCGTCTTTGAAGCCGATGAGAGCGACCAAAGCTTCTTGCACACCAACCCCTATTGCTCGATTGTCGTCAATGCCGAGCCCGAACATCTCGAGAATTACCATAATGACGCGTATTTGTTGCGTAGCGCGTATGCGCAGTTTTTGTTAAACGCCCCCAAGCGCGTCATCAACGCAGAAGACCCCTATTTGCGCACGCTCGAAGAATTGCGCGCCGTGCGGCTTTTCCCCTGCAAAGACATCACCGATGTGAGCTATGAGCTTGTCGATGGTGAGCCTTACACATGCTTTTGCTTGCGCGATTTGGGCAGTTTTCGCGTCTGGGGAATCGGCGAGCATATCGCGCTTGACGCGGCGCTTGCGCTGCTCTCGCTCGTTGGCGAGGTCGACTTAGAGACATTGCGCCGCCGCCTCGCCGACTATCGAGGCATCAAGAAACGTTTCGATGTGATTCAAAAGGGACAGCTGATTATCAT
>CAMXAV010000165.1 GCA_947179285.1 uncultured Helicobacter sp. | reverse complement strand
ATGCAATATTCTATCTTTAGCGTCATCTCGCCCGAAGGCTGCGCCGCGATTCTATGGAACGACCCAAGCAAAGTCGAGAGCGCAACGGGCGCGCTCAAAATCACCCCCGAGGCGCTCAAAGAGTTTGCGTTGATTGACGACATCATCGAAGAACCCGCCATCGGCGCACACAGAGACCCCAAAAACGCCGCCGAACGCCTAAGCGCCTACTTCTTGAGCGCGCTCGAGTCGATTCGCGCCAACGAAGAACACATCAACGAACGTTTTGAAAAAATCATGAACTATGGGCGCTTCGAGGAACGTGTCGTTGAGGCGTTGAGCCAGTCTGTCTAGCGTGCGTTGCGAACACTGCCAACTCGATTTTCGCGAGGACGCGCTGCTTTCTGCCGACATTGGCGGCACAACGCATTTCTTTTGCTGCCATGGCTGCGAGCAAGTCTATCGCCTGTTGCATGAACAAGGGCTTGCCGACTTCTACACCAAGCTCCGCGACACAACCCTCGACCCGATTGCACAACCGCACGCCAACGCATTCGCGAGATTTTCAAGCGAGGGCTTTGCCAAAAAATACATAAAGCCCAAAAATGGCATGCATGAAATCTGCCTGATTATCGACAAAATCCATTGTGTCGCGTGCGTGTGGCTGAACGAAACAATCTTGCGCCGCGCCGATGGAATCGTGCAAGCAAACCTCAACTACACGACCCACAAGGCGACCATCGTCTTCGACCAAACGCGCATTAGCCCCGCAGAGATTCTGCGCCTCATTCGCCAAATCGGCTATGACGCACACCCCTACGACCCGATGATAGCCGAGCGGCAAATCCACAAGACGCAGCGCGAGTTTTATAGGCGCATGATTGTCGCGATTTTTTGCATGATGAATATTATGTGGATTGCTGTGGCGCAATACGCGGGCTATTTCAGCGGAATCACCGATGAAATGCGCCTCGTGCTGAATGTCGCCTCGTTTTGCCTCTGCGTGCCCACGCTCTTTTATAGCGGCTGGATTTTTTGGCGCGGCGCATATTTTGGGCTCAAGAACGGCATTTTGAGTATGGATAGCCTGCTTGTCAGCGGCTCGGGAATCGCGTTTGTGTATTCGATATGGGCGAGCTTTGCGGGCAAAGAGACATATTTTGAATCGATTACGATGATTATCGCCTTCGTGCTCATCGGGCGCTTTTTGGAGCAGCGCGGGCGCAAGATTGCTGTCGATAGCCTCGATTCTCTGAATGCCGCGATTCCGTTGCAGATTGCAGCAATCCGCGACAACGCGCGCGTTCTCATCACGCCCGAAGAAGCCCGCATTGGCGAGACAATCGAGGTGCTCGCGGGCGAAAAAATCGCGCTCGATGGCGTGCTGCTAAGCGACTATGCGCTTTGCGATGAGAGCATGCTAAGCGGCGAGTCCGTGCCTGTGGCAAAAACCAAAAACGATAGAATCTACTCGGGCGCGATTGTCTTGCAAGCCCCGCTGCGCTATGTCGTTACGCACGATGTCGCGCATTCTTTCCTCTCGACAATCCTCGCGCTCGTGCAAGAATCGCTCAATCACAAGCCCAAAATCGAGGAACAGGCAAACAAAATCTCGCGCTATTTCTCGGCGACTATCCTTTCGCTCGCCCTGCTCACGTTCGTGTTTTGGGTCGCAAGCGGCGCTGCAATCGCGCTTTCTGTGAGCATTGCCGTGAGCGTGATTATCATCGCCTGCCCATGCGCGCTCGCGCTCGCCACGCCAATGGCGTGCATTGTCGGGCTTGGCAACGCTTTGCGCAAGAAGATTCTATTCAAAGAATCGCGCTTCCTCGAGACGCTCGCGCATGTCGATATGATTGTGTTCGACAAAACGGGCACGCTCACAAAGCAAGAGCTGCATGTAACGCATGCGAATGGAATCGAGAATCTCGACACAACGCAACTCGCAATGCTCCAAAGCCTCGTGGCGCAAAGCACGCACCCTGTGGCAAGGGCGGTCGAGAGCTTCGCGCGGCAATATGGCACGCACACGATACAAACGTTGCAAAATTTCGAGCAAAAGAATGCGCGCGGCATTGTCGCGAGCGCGGCGGGGCGCACATTCATTGGCGGGAATCTCTTGTTGCTCGATTCCTATCATGTCGCCTACCCTGACGCTTTGCGCGAGGAATCGTCTATGCTGTTCTGCTTTGCCGAGATGGACACAAGTGGCGCAAGCGGTGAAAATGGCGAGAGTAGCGAAAATGGCGCAAGCGGCACACTCTTGGCTGTCTTTTTCGTGCAAGACACGCTCAAAGAAGACGCTGGGGAATGCGTGCAAAAGCTCCAAGCAATGGGGCTTGATGTCTGTATCGCGAGCGGCGATAGGCAGGCGCCGGTGGCGCGGGTCGCAAACGCGCTTGGAATCACGCATTTCTATGCAAACCAAACGCCCGATTCTAAGGCACAGCTCATCGAATCGTTGCAAGCACAGGGCAAAACGATTCTGATGGTCGGCGATGGAATCAACGACACAATCGCGTTTGCCAAGAGCAACGCGGCAATCGCGATGGGCAGCGGCGTTGATGTCGCGATTAGCGTCAGCGATGTTGTCGTGCTCGACAACACATTGCAATCCGTCTGCGATGCGCTCAACATTAGCCGCGCGAGCCTGCGCGCTATCCGCCAAAACCTCGCGATTTCTATCGTCTATAATGCGCTCACAATCCCGCTCGCAATGGCGGGCTTTGTGATTCCGCTCATCGCGGCTGCGTCTATGTCGCTAAGCTCGCTGCTTGTCGTGGGCAACAGCCTGCGCAACAAAGCCTAAAATGTCTTTTTCTGCACATCGCTTAGAATCTCATCGGCGATAAACACGACCTTTTGCGTTGTGTCGTTCGTGTTGTTGGCAATCTCGAGGTTGCGCTGCGTGATTTCCTCGAGCTGGCTAATCGATTCATTAATCTGCGTGATTCCCTGTGCCTGCTCCTTAATCGACTCGCTCATCTCGTTGATTCCCTGCACCAAAACATTGATGTTCGCCTCGATTGCCGAGAGAGATTTGCTCGTTTTCTCGGCGAGCGTGCGCACCTCGTCTGCCACAACGGCGAATCCGCGCCCATGCTCGCCCGCGCGCGC
>CAMXAV010000164.1 GCA_947179285.1 uncultured Helicobacter sp. | reverse complement strand
GTGCTCGCCCGCGCGCGCCGCTTCAATCGCGGCGTTGAGTGCGAGCAGGTTCGTTTGGTCGGCAATGTCGCGAATGATTACTATGACATTCTTAACGTCTTCGCCCTGTGTCGTGATGTCTGATGTCTTCGCGCTAATATTTTGAATCGCCGCCGTCATCTGCGCCATCGATTCGGCAATCTGTGCGAGCTTGTCTGCCTGTTCGTTCGCGCTTGTGTTGAGGCTTTGCACAGCCTCGCTAAGCTCCTTGCTGTCGTGGTTGAGCAAATTTGCAGAATCGAGCGAGGATTGCAACATCTTGCGAATCTCGACACCAAGCGCGTTTGTCGCGAGCTCTATTTTGCCATGCGCGTTTTGGATTTCGTGCGTGAAGTCTGAATTTTCATAGGCATTAAAGAGCGCATGCAATGCGTTAATATCCGCGCCAATGCTGTTTTCGACAGAATCTAGCATCGCATTGAAGATGTTTTTGAGCTCGTCAAGCTGCGGATTGTGCGGCGTTTGCGTGATTCTGTGTGTGAGGTTGCCCTGCGTGATGTCTGTTACAATCGTGGCGGTTTCTTTAATCACAACCGCATCGAGCGCGAGCCCCTTGCCCGTTTGGTCGATGTTTTGGTTGATAGTCGTGGCGAGAACGCCAAATTCATCTCGCGAATCGAGCTTGATTTTTTCGATAGTCTGCGCCTCGTTGTTGAGGTAGGCAAAGAACGAGAGCAGCCCGTCTTTAATCGCGCGCATGCTCGAGACCATGTTGAAATAGAAACGCAGGCTCAAGGGCGCAAAGATGAGCGCGAACACGGCGAGCGAGATGAGTATGGCGCGGATATTTGAAGTGTTGACGAGGCTAATCATGTCTTGCGAGGCGGCTTCTGCCTGCGCGCTAAGGTTGTCGATATAGACGCCTGTCGAAATCCAGATTCCGTCTGTGTTGGGGATAAAGCATGCATACGCGAGCTTGTCGGCGAGCTTGTTGCTGCCATCGGGTTGGGGCTTGGTGAAGACGAAATAGACGAATCCGCCGTTGTTTTGCGCCGCCGTGTGCAAATCGCGCACATAATACACGCCGTTTGCGTCTGCCGTCTGCCCCAAATCTTTGCCAATCAGGTCTTTGCGCGTGGGGTGCGCAACGGGGACATGGAGCTTATAGGCAAAATAATAACCCGACTTGTCGTCCTGAAAGCGAAACTTCTCGATGGCTTGGGCGATGATGGCGATTTTTTGCTCTTCGCTTTGCACATCGACAAGCAAATCGCCAATGGCGTTTGCAACGGAATCGGTGGCGAGCTTGAGCTTGTCTTTGACGGCGACTTCGAGGCTGCCATACGTCTCTGCCTTGAGCTGCTCGGTCAGGTGCATGCTGCTAAGATATAAAATACCAATCAAAACGGCAAACGAAATGATTGTGCCACTGATAAAGAATAGAATCTTGAGCTTAAGCGATAGGTCTTGGTAGCGAAGTTTCATTTTATTTTTTTCTTTCCCAGAAAGTTTGGGAGATATTGTAATCGATAAAGCCTTAAAGTTTCACATCTTCAAGCACAATCCGAACCTTGCGCACAGAATCTTCAAAGACCATTTTATGCGCACTACGCGTATAGACAATCATGCTATCTTGGCGCACAATCTCTTGCACAACGCTGCGGTCTAGGATTGTGAGATTCTCGCCGCCATAAATATCGCGCAGCAAGAGAATGTCTTCAAGCAGGCTGCTAGGTGCGAAATCGCCAAACAGATGTTGGATAAAGAGACGCTTAGGGTAGCATTCGGGCACACAAATTTCACGTTCATCGATATTGATTTTATAGAGCGGCTTGCCGAGCGCATAGATTTCGAGCACGACAGAATCGACATTGTGCCGCACAAATCCCATATCGTTGTAGCGCAATTGTGGGCTTAGGAACAGAATTTGATAGGGGGTTGTTGTAGGGGTGAAATTTGGCTGTGGCACGCGCGCACAGCCAAACAAAAGCAGCCCCGCAAGCGGGAGCTGCCAAAGCACATGGAATGCTTTCATGGAAAGATTCCTAGCGGAACTCTTCGCCGCTTAGGATTCGATACCAGCGCTTGCCATCGAGCTTGAGCTCCATGCTGACTTGGCAAAGACCATTTTCATAGACGGTCTCGAGAATCTCGGCGTTGCGAATGACGGCGAGCACTTTGGTTTTCACCGTTGAGTTCTTAATCATCACATCACGCACGGTGTCTTGTGCATTGACGCGGATACCATACATTTTTTCACCGATTTGGCGATACGCATCGACAATCGCCGCGCGTTTGGCGAGCGCCATTGCCTGCGCGGGGCTCGATGTGTTTTCGGGTGCGACACCAAGCCCAACGGCTGTGAGCTCAATCATGCTCGAAGGAGCGATGATGGGAGCGTTTGGAATCACATACTCATCGGTCGAGATTTGATTCACATTCTGCGAGCGGTATGTATTCCTATCGGGATACATCGGCGCAGATTGAATCGTTGTCGTTGTCTGCACGGTCTCAAGAGGCATCGTTGTGCGAATATTGTTATTCACAGGTTGTTGAATGCCCATACTTGGAGCCATTTGAGGCGCTGTTGCAGGAGCAGGGTTGATTCCAGCGGTTGCGCCAAACACGAATGCACTAGAGGCAGTGAATACTAACAGAGACTTTTTCATGGTCTATCCTTTGTTTTGAGTTGTTACAAAGGTTGTAGCAATCTCTGTTCCACTTTTGCACTCTAGCCTACATCAGCCTCCAGCAGGGCATCTTCGAGCATATCATCATGCGTTTTCTTGAACACTTGCAATTCACGTTTGAAGATTTTGCGCGATTCTTTGAAGAAATCGGCAATATCATTTTTGGGAATCGCGAGCGCGCAGAGCATGACAATTTGCAAATAGAATCCGATGCTTCCGCCCATAAGAATGCCCCAATAGGGCATTTGCTGCCTAAGAAATTGCAGCTTTGCCGAGGCGGTGTCGAGAAACACGAAGAGTTCCTCTTTTGTGCTCACCTCATCGTCAAAGAGCGTGCCCAACATCTTGAAAAACGAATCACCCTTGTCTTTATAAAAGGCGGTGATGGGCTCGAAAAAGGCGAGCTCGGAATCGCGATTGAAGAAGCCCTTAAACTCCTTGAGCACGGCTTTTTTGTCGAGTTTATTGAGCCCAAATGTGCCCGCATCATAA
>CAMXAV010000163.1 GCA_947179285.1 uncultured Helicobacter sp. | reverse complement strand
GCAAATAGCCAACGAGATTCACGCGCCCAACGCCCTTTAGGCGCTGGAGCATGGGCTTGATGACATCATTGGCATGGCTATGTAGCTGCAAGAAATCATGCGCGCTTTCTTCAGGCAGACTCAAGAACAACGAAATCACGGGCGCGCCGCCCACATCGAACTTTTCGATAATCGGCGAATGGACATCGCTAGGAAAGCTCGCTGTCGAGACTTTGTCGCGGACATCGTTTGTCGCTTCTTCAATGTCTTTTTCAAGCTCAAATTCAACAACCACGACACTCACTGAATTTGCGCTTGTCGATGTGATTTTTTTCAGGTTGCTAATGCCGCTCACAGCTTCTTCGATTTTGTCTGTTACCTTGCTTTCCACGCTCTGCGCGTTTGCGCCCGGGTAGATTGTCGTAATCGTTACGACAGGAATATCGACATTGGGATAAAGCGAGACGCTCAAAGAGGCAACGGCGCGGATTCCGAAGAACATAATCGCGCACATCGCCATAAAGGTTGCAATGGGATAGTTGAGTGCAAAACGAGACATTATGGCTTTCTCTTTTCGATGAATCCATCGCCAAACGTGCCGTTTGCGAGCGGCAAATCGGGCGCTAGCGCCTCCGCCTTTGCCTTGCGCGAGCCCGAATCCACGCTTGGATAGACCTTTGTAATCATGAGTGATTGACTTGGATTATAGAAAAAGACATCACCTGTCGCGACCTTGCCAAAATGGCTCGAATCAAACTCAATCACAAGTTTTTTATTGTTGCTTTGCAGCTCGAAAAGCGGCGAATTGAGCGCCACAACGCCGTTGCCAATCTCGGTGCTTTTCTTGCTAATCACCCCCGCAAACGGCGCTTTGAGTGTGAGATTGTCGAGCAGCTCTTCTTGCAAAAGCAGCGCCGATTCCGCGCGCGCAAGCTCGCCAGAAAGCGACTGCGTCTCGAGGCGAATCTTGTCTAACGTGTTGCTGTCGATGACCGAGGCAGATTTCTCGTAACGCTCAAGCTGCAAACGCGCAAACTCATGCTTTGCACGCAACGCTTGGAGCTGCGCACGCGCAATCGCGACTTGCGCCTTTTGCTCCTTGTCGCGCAATGTCAGTAGCATCGCGCCTTCTTGCACAAAGTCGCCCACATCGACAAGGATTGTCTCGACAACGCCGCTTGCCTGCAACACGAGCGTGGATTGCTGCACAGGGACGACACTATATGTCGCATAGATTCTCTGCTCGGCGAAGGCAAGGGCAAAAAGAAATAAAAAGAAAAAATATATCGCTTTCATTGGATAAAATCCTCCAGCTTCCCGCCGCTCGCAAAAATCATCTGCGCCTTTGCTATTTCATAATCTAAAAATGATTCCTCAAACGATGCGCGCGCGGCAACATCTGTCGCAAGCGATGTCAGGTATTCGGTGTGCGAGATGAGCCCCGTTTGGAACTTCTTTTGTGCGTAACAATACGCGATTCGCGCGGACTTTGCCTGCGTTTTTGTCCAAGTGATTTTTTGGCGCGCATTCTCGAGCGCATTTTGGGCAATCTTGACTTGGTGCTCTTGCTGGCGCAGCTGATGCTGGTATTGCGATTGTGCACTAAGGTATTCATAGCGCGCCGCCTCGCGCTCTTTTTGCACGGCAAAGGTGTCGAACAGCGGAAACACGACTTGCAAGCCGATTGTGGCTTGAACGCCATGCAGCTCGGAATCGTCAATCGCAAGCGCGAAAGGCAGTGTCGGCAGCTTTGGAATATAAAATTTATCAAAATGATAATACCCCGCACGCGCGAAAACATCGACTTTTGGCAAATAATTATACGCGCCAATGCGCGCATGCAACGCGTCAAGCTGCTTGTCAAACGCGCGAAGCTCGGCGATGGGCGAGGGCGCGAGGAGCATAGATTCTGCATGCGCACTTGGCGAATCGCCCAAAGGCAGCGCGATTTGCGAAAAGCTAAAGCTCGGCATAGGCGTTGTGTCGGGCAGCTCGCAAGGATTTGCGCGCGATTGCTGGCTTGGCAAAAGCGCGTCAGCAAAGGGCTTTTGCGTGAGCCACTCGAGGTTTTCGCTATGCGTTTGGGCGAGCAAAATGGCGCTGTTGCGTTGGTAGGCGTTTTGGGCAATCTGTGCGCGCAGCGCCTCGAGCGCGTCTAGCCCGCTTAGCCCGTTTTCATAGAATCGCTCCAATCGGGCGAGATTCGCCTCTAGCTCGTGCTGTTGCGCGGCGAGCGCCTGCAAGAGGCTCTTTGCCTTGAAATAGCCATAATAATGTTCGATGACTTGGAGATAGAGTTTTTGTCGCGTGGATTCCTCGTTTTCGATGCTGCTTGCAAGCAGCGATTCTTGCGCCTCTTGGGCGCGCGTGCTGCGAAAGCCATCGAAGAGATTCCATTCGGCTTGCAGCCCGAGCGTCAGCGTGCGGTAGGCTTGGAACACGGGCGGCTGGTTGGTCTGTTCAGCCCCCACGCTCGCGCCGATTTTTGGAAAAAACGCGGCTTTCAGAGAATCTTTTTTTGCCTTTTCTTTCTCAACGAGCCAAATAGACGCCTGCAACGGCGCGCTTTTTTGGACAGCAGCAAAAAGCGAACGCAAACTCGCGATTTCTTCTGCACACGACAAAGCGATACAAAAAATAAAGATTGTCAACGCACGCACACATGAATCCTTGCATTTTGCATATTATAGCATGTTTTTTAGCGCAGTTAAGCCGCGCCCGCAATATTTCTGTCATTGCGGGCTTGCGCGAAGCAATGCAACATTATCTGTCATTGCGAGGGCGTTGCCCAAAGCAATCAACCGTGTTGGGATTCCTTTTGGGATTCGCTGCTCGTTGATTGCCGCGCTCGTTGCACTCGCTCGCAATGACAATTGGAATCTTGTCATGTTGAGCGTTAGCGAAACATCTCGGAGGTGCGACTTTAGTCGCACACATTAAAGCAAAGAATCGCAAGAAAAAGCGCGCGCATGTAAGCAAAGCGCAACACAGCGCCACGCTTTAGATTCCATAATCTCTTAATTTGCCATTGCTCACCAATTCCAACGTCCCAACCACAGCGCGCAACGTCTATGTTCGAGCCGTAAGGCATAACATAGACGCAGCGCTGTGGGGCATGACATAGTCCGTGCGGAGCCACAATTGAAGAGCGTGCTAGGGATTGGGGGTCAAAGGGGGATAAGGGGAACGCTT
>CAMXAV010000162.1 GCA_947179285.1 uncultured Helicobacter sp. | reverse complement strand
TGCTCGCTGTGCTTGACGCGTCTTGCCCGCTAACGCACTAGGACGAGGCGATTGTGGACATGCTCCCGAGTTTTGCACAAGTGCTCGTTGTGCTGACCCAACTCGATAAGGGAATCGCTGTGGATTCATCGCGCTTTGCGCAATGGGAATGTGTCGAGGTGAGCGCCAAGAATGGGCAGGTTGCGCCGCTGCTGCGCGCCTTGCGCCAAAGGCTCGAATCTGCGCCAAGCGAGGATATTATCTTGAGCTCCAAGCGGCAGATTCAAGCCTTTGTGCATGTTGTCGATTGCCTGCGCCAATCGCTAGAGCCGCTTTTTTCAGGCGAGCTTGAGCTGTTCTCGTTTTGGGTCAAAGAGGCGCTTAGAGCGCTTGAATCTGTCACTTCGCCACACCACACAGAAGAGCTACTCGACATGATTTTTGGGCAATTTTGCTTGGGCAAATAGCCCTAATAGGCGCGCTTGCGGCATTTCCATTCAATCTTGCGCGCCGTTGGCAGCGGCACACTCTGCGTTTGGCTCGTTGCGGGGGCGGGCGCAAAGCCGCTGCGCAGCAAGTCGACTTCGACAATCTGCCCAACCTCGAGCTCGGCAAATGTCCCGCTTGTGTCCCACAGCCCAAACAAGCCGCAATCATCGCCCTTTAGCCGCGTGTGTGGCAGCACCTGAATCGTCATTGTCTCGCCCCAGCCGCCAATCGTGATTGTCTTTTGCGCATCGTCAATGGATAGAATCTGCCCCGTAATGTCCCAGTCCGCATGCGCCATTGCCACAAAAAGCAGAAAGCACCATTTTTTCATCATAATCCCCTAGAATTTCTTTTTGTTCGCCTCATCAAGTATCATCGCCGCTGTCTTTTGGACATCGTCTGCGATTTTAGCAGAATTATGGGCAATAGAGAGATTTCGCTGCGTGATGCTTTCGATTGCGCCAATCGAATCGTTGATGTGCTCAATGCCTGCGGTTTGCTCGTTTAGCGATGTCGACATCTCATTGATTCCCTGAATCAGCGTATTTGTGTTCGCCTCAATCTCGCTAAGGCTCTTTGTCGTGCGTTCGGCGAGCTTGCGCACCTCGTCTGCCACAACGGCAAAGCCGCGCCCGTGTTCGCCCGCGCGCGCCGCTTCAATCGCTGCGTTTAGCGCAAGCAAATTGGTTTGGTCGGCAATGTCGCGAATCACGCTCACGATGTTGCGAATATCGTTTGCTTGGTTGCTGACTTCGCCCGCGCGGCTATTGACATTCTGCATCGAGCTGCTAATCTCCTCGAGCGCGCTCGCCGTCTCTTCGAGATTGCTCGCTTGGGTGTGCGAACCTTCGGTGAGCTTTGTTACCGCCTCGTTGAGGTCTTTGGCGCTGCTCTCGAGCTTTTGGGCAGATTCCAAAGATGTTTGCAACATCTCCTTAATCGCCTGCCCGAGCGTGTTGGTCGTTACCTCCACGCTGCCCTTGGCGTTTGCAACCTCTGTGCTAAAATCGAGCTTCGTATAGCTCTCAAACACGCGCGAAATCTCGTTCATGTCGCTACCAATCTTGTTTTGCAACACATCAAGCATTTGGTTGAGCACATTTTTGAGCTCGACAAGCTGCGGATTGTAGGGATTTTTGACAATCCTTGCCGTGAGATTGCCATGCTCAATCGACTTCGCCGTCTCGATAGATTGATGCACAGCCTCTTCGTCTAGCAGAAGCCCCTGTTGCACCTTCTCGATATGGCTATTAATCGCAGCGCGCATGACGCCGAGCTCGTCTTCGGCTTTGGGCTTTTGCAAATGCGGCGGATTCTGTGTTTCGTGATTCACATAGCGCAAAAAATTAAAAAGCAGTGTCGAGATTCCATTCACGCGCTTGAGAATGGAGAGTTTGATGATGAAAAAAGAGGCGAGCAGGAGCGCGACAATCATAACGATGACACCGATGATGACGATGATTTCAACCTCTCTATTTGCCTTTGTAAAGTCGGAAACGAGAGTTTCGATGACAATGTAGAGGTCGAGCTCTTTGCTGTAATTGATATACGACTTATATTTTTCGCCATTGATTGTGTGCGCAACCACCGTGTTGGGCTGCAAGTCTTTGAGGTATTCATAATCGCTCGGCTTGCCCTCTTTGCCAAAGATAAACACATTGTTGGTTTGGTCGACAATCACAACCTTGCCATGCTCGCCAACGCGGATATTTTCGAGATTCTGCACCATGAGGCGATGTGTGTCTTCGAGGTTATAGGCGATAAAGAGAATCCCAATCGCCTGCTTTTGGCTGTCGACAACGGGCTTGTATGTCGAGAGATAATCGCGCCCAAAAAGCCGCACCTTGCCGCGAAAAAGCTGTGGATTGCTTTTCGTCATCTCGCCATACGCGGGGTGATTTGCGCCAAGCGAGGTCGCGAGCGCGCGTTCGCCCTTCTCGTTCGTGAGCGATGTGGAGATGCGCACGAAGTCGTTGCCACTCTTGACAAAGATTGTCGCAACGCCGCCTGTGAGGATAGAGAAGTTATCGACAACATCTGTCTGCTGCGAGAGGGCAACGCCATTGTAATACAATTCGGGCACAACGACATCTTTGACGCGCACAGAATCGCCCAACGCATAGCTATTGCTCTGAAGGTCGCCATAGAATGTCGTGAGGCTATTCTCGAAAAAGCGGAGGGAGGTATCGATGATGACATCAAAATTCCCTTCGACAACGCGTGCGGTTTGCTTCACCTGCAAATTCAGCTGGTCTTGGGCAAAGACTTCCATGCGATAGCTGATAAAGGCGAGCAACGGGACAGAGACAACCAACGCGATGAGAACAAGGATACACGAGAACTTTTTGCTAATGGAGAAACGATTCCAAGAAAACATTGCTACTCCTGCGCGAATTTTGGGGAATTATAGCATAGAAAGCCCTAATTCATAGAATCGCAAAGGCTTATTCGGATTCCTTGCCTGTTGATTGCCACGCGTTCTTGCGAACGCTCGCAATGACGCATGGAATCTTGTCATGTTGAGGCGAAGCCGAAACATCTCGGAGGTGCGACTTCAGTCGCACTCATTAATATGTGCGGTTAAAACCGCACCTCCATTTTTACCGATTCTACTATTGCTCATCATGTAAGCGTCCCAGCCACAGCGCGCAACGTCTATGTTCGAGACCGCAAGGCATAACATAGACGCAGCGCTGTGGGGCATGACATAGTCCGTGCGGAG
>CAMXAV010000161.1 GCA_947179285.1 uncultured Helicobacter sp. | reverse complement strand
CGTTTGAATCCATCGTTTTACACTCCTTTTTGGCAGATGCAGCCGCTGCGCAATCTCGGAAACGGCAATGCCGCTTTTGGCGAGCTCGCGCACGAATGCGGGTTTGTGTTTTTTCTTGGGAATATTGAGCGTGATTCCGCCATATTTTTGGCAGGCTTGCCAAAATGCAAACACATCGCCCCCGCAAATATCGAGCAAAATGGCGCTATCGCTGTTGATGTTCTCGACTTCTTCTACCATACCTGCCCCTCGCTTTGCTCCCAAAAGCTAAACGGCGCGCGCGGCTTGCCGCAGCTAAACACTGCGTAACGAATCGCGTCCATCGCATGGTTGTAGAGGTCGATGGGCACATCAACATCGCGTCCCTCGCGGTCTTTTGCCCATGTGTAGCGCCCGAGCTCTTTGATGATGTTGGGCGAATCGGCGCAGACTTTGAGCGCAAACATCTTCACAGCATTGATACCGTCAAGTATCGACTTTTTCGCGCCCACAACGCGGTAGCCCGCGAGCTGAAACTCGCGGATTCTATCGGGCTCGGCGCTCTCGAAATATCCCGTGAGCTTGCGCAAATGTGGCGCTTCGCGGTTGCAAAACGCGATGATTTCGCCCGTTGTCTTGTGCGTGATGTAGGCAATCTCGCGCACGCAAAGCTCGGTGTCGGTCAGCACGCATTCGACAATCGCTGTCGGGTCGTTGAATCCAAAATCCACGCCGTAGATGTGCTTGCGCACATTCTCGGTTGGTAATTTATCAATGATTTCATAGTGCGGATAGATGAGCCCCTCGCTCGCAACGCCCCAAAGCCCGAGCGCGTAGATGTTGTAGAATTGCACATTGCGCTCTTTGAGCGAGAGTAGCTCGGCGATGTATTCCTGGTCCAAAAACGCGTTGTCTTTGTAGGTTGAATGCAGCAACGCCGCGTTCTCGGGCGATTTGTCAAAGAACATCGCCTTGAGCCAATGCGTTTCAGAAATCGGGTTGAAGCTTAGAATGATTTGCTTATAATTTGGCATTTGCCCGCGCAGCCGCAGGTTGAGTTGGTGCAAGTCGCTTTCATGCAGCTCGCTTGCCTCTTCGACCCAAATCCCGCTCACGCCGCTAATGCTCTTGAGCTTCTCGACATCGTCTAGCCCGCTGAAGATGATGCTATTCCCATTGGTTTTGCACACAATCTCGAGGCTTGTTTTGTTGAACGCAAAAAACTCGCCGAGATTCCACGCGAAGATGAGCTCACGCAACAGCGCAAAGCACGAATTGCGCAATGTTGCCGCGACTTTGCGTGCGACAAGGAATTTGTGCCCCGTTTCGCAAAGCAGGCGCACAAGCAGCTTTTGTGCCGCAAACACGCTCTTGCCGCTGCCCGCGCCGCCATAGAGCACGAGGAAGCGCGCAGTGTTGTGAAAATAGGGCAAGAATGCCGCGTTGCACGCGTTCTCAAAGCCGCGCAAGTCGATGGTGAGTTCCCCCTCCCTTGCGGGGCTTTCCCATTTCCCCTCCCGTGCGGAGGGCATTAGATTCTCCCCCTCCCTTGCGGAGGGGGTTGGGGGTGGGTAAATTGCCATTACTCCCTCCTAAACGGCGCAATCACCTTCGCCTTTTGCGCGCTCACGCTCACGGCGCTACTGAAGCGCGGGTTGATTCCAAGCGTGATGCTCGCTTTGTCGGCGAGCTCGACCGCGTCTCGCAAGTCTTTGAGGCTCAAATCCTCCTCGACACATTCGAGCACATCTTCGCCCTCGCGATTGAGCTTGACAAGCGTTTTTTTCTTTCGTGTCTTTAGAATTTCTTTAGCAATGCTCGCCGCGTCTATCGCAACCGAAAGCACGAGCTCTTTATGAGCAGCAGCCGCATCCACGATTGTATCGGCGATATATTTTTCTTCTCTACTCATCGATTTCTGCCTTTCCATTTGCGTCAGCGCCGCGTTGATGTATTCTGCATGTTTGCCTTTCTGCCAAGCATTCTTGTTTGCCTCTCTGTGCAAGACCGATAGCGCGAGCCCCGTGTATCGCGAGATGTGCGTATAGGGCAAGCCGCACTCAAACAAGATTTTTGCAAGGCTCAAGAGCTCTTTGCGCGACATATTTTCTCCCTATATTGGAATCGCAAAAGCTAGCGCGGCAGCTTTAGCTTTTGCGATTCTAACAATAAAGCCAGCCAAAGAGAATATAGACATGAGGGCGGAGGAAGGATATATAGAAGCAATTCAAGCCAAAAAGATAAAAATATAATGATATTTAATGCTTTTAGCTGAAAAAAGAAATTTTTAATATTAAAGATTTTAAACAGAGCTATTCATTATAGGGGCAGCAGAGCTCGATTTCTAGTGTTCGTTGAGTTACCAAATCGCATTCATTCTTTGAGATTCGATACTCTGAACGTGGCGTTCAAGGTTGATTGGGCACTTGCGGTCTGCAATGGCAAGGTAATATAGATTTCAAATCAAGAAGCCAAACAAGAGGGGGAGCTGTCGTATCCCGTGTTATTGCAATCTCTCCGAGATGTGATTCTTTCCAAAAACCTTTCTCTCCAAATGGAAAAATCTCGATATGACAAGGCAGCTTGATTGCATAGCGCTTGAGAATGCGGTTGGGTATAGCAATACGTTAGACTGCTCGTGCATTCAATCTGCAAAGGCAGGCGATGTAGCATTCCAGAGCAAAGAGGCGAAGCTCTTTCGTCACATGTCCTGCACGAGCAGGATTTTACCCAAACTCGCATGCGCTGTCAAGTGATAAAATCAAAATAAAAACATCGATGTATCGGGCGCTTGCGCTATATTTTTACGATAAATACGCGCTTTCAAAAATATTTCCCTCCAAAAAGGAATACGAAAAATAGGGTATTGTGTGGCTAGCGATATTGTATAGGCAAGCAGTTATTTATTTTAGATTTATGATTTGTTAAACAAAATGCAACAGGTGTTGTATGCTGCTCAACAAACGCAAACACGCGTTACCATTCGTTTAATTTTGTTTGACAAAATCGCTCAATTGTTTGACGTTATGGAATTTTCAGGCACACTTAAGAGAAATTGGGATACCATTGTATCTATCGAGGTGCTGCTTGTGCTGTTTGCCAAAATAGCCGATAATGCTAACAAGAAAGAGCAGCCTAAAATTGGAACATTTTTTGCTGCTCATAACATCAAATGAAAGGAGAGGGGCATGGAAATAAGGAGGTTGACACCTAGTCACACAC
>CAMXAV010000160.1 GCA_947179285.1 uncultured Helicobacter sp. | reverse complement strand
TTTGGGCAAAACGCGTTGAAGACAAACGTGCGGGTATGATGACCATATAGCGCCCCTTCATCGATTTTGCCTATTATACCTAAAGAAACTTGGAAGAAGCTTATATTTTGTGGCGCTCAATGTCAAATGCCCCGTATTTTTGTTAATCTTTCAGCCCTGCTTCTTGCTATCAATATGCTCGCGAGCTATCTCGCCCTTGACAAACACTAGGTGTCATGCCTTATAATGCCAAAATCTTTTCACAAAGGAGCACGATGCACAATCGGAGAAAATTCCTCAAAACCCTTGCCCTCACGTGCGCGGTTATAGGCGCGGACGCAATGCCCATATTTGCGCAAAACACCACAAAAAATAAAGGAGCAATAATGAAAAATCAGGTTTGGTATATCACAGGCGCGAGCGGGGGCTTGGGCTTGGAACTCGCAAAATATTTGCTAGCAAAAGGCGACAAAGTCGCGGCGACATCGCGCAAGCTCGCAAACCTCGAGGATAAGCTCGGCAAAGAAAGCGAAAATTTCTTGCCGCTGCAATTGCGCTTTGATAGCGAGATGAGCGCGCAGATTGCGCAGAATCTCGCCTCTGTGCAACAAAAATTTGGCAGGCTCGATAATGTCGTGAATAACGCAGGTTACGGGCTTTTGGGCTTTGTCGAAGAAGTCAGCGAAAGGCAGCTTCGCGAGCAATTCGAGGTCAACGTATTCGCGCCATTCCTTGTCGCACAACATGCGCTGAAAATCTTGCGCCCCCAAGCGCTAAGCGAGGGCGGCAGCGCAGCAAACATCAGGGCGCGTATCTTCAACCTTAGCTCGATTGGCGGCTTCCGCGTGAGCAACAATTCCACGCCCTATTGTATGAGCAAATTCGCGATAAGCGCGCTAAGCGAGGGGCTACTGCTCGATGTGGGTGAGTATGGAATCCACACCATCAATGTGATGCCCGCAGGCTTTCGCACCGAGTTTTTGGGCGCGAGCATGGTCAAGGGCGAGCTCAAAACGACAGCCTATGACGCGAGGCGCAAGGCGTTTGAGGAACGCAGCGCGGCATATAGCGGCAAGCAGGCGGGCAATCCGCAAAAGTTTGCGCAGATTCTCTATGAGGTTTCGCGCAATCCAAAGCCGCCCTTTAGCCTCTTTATGGGCGATGCAGCGTTCAAGAGCGCGCAAAATAAAATCGCGTGGGTGCAAGAGGACATCAAGGCGACAGAGGCTGACGCAGGCGCAGCGGCAGACTTTGCAGACGCGGGCGGCAGCGCGTTTGACAAGCGCTAATGCGGTGCGGTAGGGCATGGTGTGGTTTTTAAGGGGCTTTAAAGCGTATACGCGCTAGAATGGGCAAAAACGAGCGGGAGGAGACATGCGCTATTGCCCTAGAACATTGCACGATTTTGTGCAAAGCCATAGCCCCTTTTCTCCCGCAAAAGACGCGCTCGGGGAATTTGGGCAAAGTTTGGAATCGTATCTAGCGGGCATTGCGGATTCTAAGAGTGAATCGGAGGAGCACCAAAAGAATCTCTTACGTGATTTCTTGCATCAATCGTTTGGTTACGATTGCAACACGAAAGATAGAATCGATTTGGCAATCTATGAAGATTCTGTGCCAAAAGTGCTTTTTGAAGTCAAAAAGAGCGACAATGTGCAAGAATTTGTGAAGCCTAATGCGCAAAATCCAAATCTTGAATGCAAAGCATTTTATTAATCAATTCTCTATTTTTTGCGTGAGACCATCACAAACAAAAACAACAATTTAACACATATTGTCTTAACCAACACAGAGGATTTTTATCTCATGGACGCTAAAGTTTATGCGGCTTTTGCCAAAGACAAGGCGATTCTAAAAGCCTTTAAAAATTGCGACCACAAAGAGGGCAATGACGCAAGCACGAAGAGATTCTATGAGGAAGTTAGCAATCTCTTGCCCACTCTTGATACGGAGATTCAATATACGCATTTTCGGATTGATAATTCTATCCTTGCAAATTGTCGTTCTGAATCTGCATTAGCAGGTGAAGAATCCCAACATATCCTCCCGCTCCTCTACCAAATCTTAAGCCCCCACGTGCTCCTAAAGCGCAAAACCTATCTTGACGCAAATACCCTAAACCAAGATTTCTATGATGAATTGCTCTATATTTTGGGGCTCAAAGAAAATGTGCAGAGTGGCAAGGTGCTCATTCTCCCAAGCCTTGCGCCCCACACACTCCTTGATTCGATATGTTCGACATTTGAGCTTGAGAGAGACAAAGACTTTGAGATTCTCTTTTCTTTGCTCACAACGTGGAATAATCGCCTATTATTCTTGCGCCTCTTAGAATCGATGCTACTAAGCTTCAAGCATATCCAAAAACCATTCTTAAACCTCGATTGCCTCAAAGATTTTCAGGCTCTCAATACCCTATTCTTTGATATTTTGGCAAAGATAGAAGAAAATAGAGATAACAATATTCCAGAAGCCCTAAGCTCTATCCCCTATCTTAACTCGAGCCTTTTTGAAAAAACAGCACTTGAGATTGAGGGCAAAGAAATCAAGCTACTTGAATCCAAGCCCCTAATTCTCTATCATGATTCCATTCTCTACAAAGACAAAAACTTTTGCAAGTCTTTAAATCTCAATGCCCAAGCCAAAGATTCCACCTTGCCACTCTTAGAATATCTCTTTGCATTTCTGCATGCTTATGACTTCACGACCACAGCACAAGATATTCAAAACCACACAAAAATGAATTTCGACAAACTCATTAACTCTGCCGTGCTAGGGCTCGTCTTTGAAAAGCTCAATGGCTACAAAGAGGGCAGCTTCTATACGCCAAGCTTCATCACGCGCTATATGTGCAAGCAGAGTTTAGAAAGAGTCGTGTTGCAAAAGTTTAACGAATCGCTTCAATGCAATTGCCAAAATCTCGAGGAACTCAAAAACAAAATCGACAAGCTCACAGATTCTAAAGAAGGCTACAAACAAGCAAATGCAATCTTTGATTCGATTCATATCTGCGACCCCGCTGTGGGCAGTGGGCATTTCCTTGTCTCTGCCCTGAATGAGCTGATTTTGCTCAAGTTCAAACTCGGGATTCTCTGTGATGAAAATCATCATAGAATCAAAGACATCACGCTAGAAATCTTACGCGATGAAATCGTGATACGAGATTCCCACAATGCACTTTTTACCTACACCCTACCCGCACACGACAACATCGAATCCCATAAGATTCAAAGGGCATTATTCTTTGCCA
>CAMXAV010000159.1 GCA_947179285.1 uncultured Helicobacter sp. | reverse complement strand
TCCATCGCCATACGTCGCCTTTTGAATCGCTGTAATGCCCAATTCTTTGAGCGAAACAACCGTTCCGCGTTCGTCCAAAACCGCCCCGACTTTGTCAAAATCGAGCTCGTTTAATGCCTCTTCGCTCATCTCTCTTGCTTCGTTCATTACAGACGCGCGGTTGCCATTTTCATCAACCGTGAGCTCGCCATTTCCTGAATACAAATCCTCGATGGCAATGGTAACTTCTTTGCCCGAATCAAATAGCATTGTTATTTTGCCGCTAGATTCATCGAGTTGCATGCCGACAACGAAATTGAAATCGTCCCCGTTAAAGTTGCTGAGCTTGTCCAAAAATTCTATGCCACCATTTTGTAAGCCTTCTTTGAGGATTGCAAAGTTGGATTCGCTAAAATTCATTCCCGTAAGCCGATAGAACTCATTGGCAATATTGTTAGACTGACGTGAGCCATTACTCATTAAGTCCATTGAGCCATTCTCAATAACTTTTATTAATTCATTGAGATTTTTGCGCAGAGTGTCGTAGCTATCGCTAATCTGATAACCATTCGTAAAAGGATTCTTGCTTTTAAAGACAAAATCGTCTCCTCCACCTCGAAGCGCTTTTGCGGCTTGATATTGCCACGCAAAGAATCTCTCGCCCTTTTCCTCTGCTTTACGCATTTCTTTTATATTTGTATAAAAGTTGATTCTCTCTAGCCGCGTTGAGCCGTCTGCACCTGTTTTGCGATAGGACAAATCGAGCCCTTTTTCGCCAAAGACTTTGGTAAAAGTGTCCAAATTCGTAAAGTCAATCCAGCCCGATTTATCGGCATACGATTTGAAAAACTCTATTACATTCTCTTTCTTGAGCTGTTGGTGGCTTTCTTCGGGGCGAAATTCTGTTGCAATTCCCATATTATATTTAGAGGCATTATGGTAGGCGCGCCGCGCTGCTTCGCTTTCAAATCGAATAGGCGAACCCACTTGAGAATAATCATCTGATTGGAACGCATTAGGCTTATATTCAAAGAATTGTGTAATGTCGATTCCACCTAATGCCTCTAATAGGTTAATCTCAATTTCTTTACCATCTTCGTCATAGCCCAATAAGATAAGATTCTTTGCACCAATATCACTTTTGCCCACAAAACCATCAGCATTGACATCAAAGTTTGCTAATTGCGAGAGCTCGTCAAGGTAAATGCTGACATTGTCATTTATTTTGAGTGCAACTCTCATTTCACCAAATGGAGTATCGATTGTATCGCGTTTGCCCATTTCGGAAACTTCAGGATATTTTGTGCTGTTGTAGTAGCGACTAAAAAGACCTGTATTAAAAGAAAGATAACGCGTTCCATCTATCGTAAGCGATCTTCCATCGTATCTTTCAAAGCTTCCGTTGCTTGGAAGCGATTTGAATTTTGCATTTGCCTCTTGCACTTCCGCATTGCTAAGTTGGCGCAAAGATTCGGCATGCAAATCTTTACCCTTAATGCCTTCGCTCATTTTATCACGCATATATTGCGCGTAGTCATTTGTAAGTCCCTTTACCGCGATTTGCATTGTGTCCTCCTTTTATCGTGCTGGTGGTACTCTACGCATATCAAAGAGCACGGCATTAAAATTATCATCAACATAGACATCAACATTGGCATTATCAGCAACCATTTTGCTACTATCCAAACTTGGCAAGAAACGCAAAACATTACTTGTACCGTTTGCTGCATTAATGAGCTCTTGAATTAAGGCTGTATCAAGACCAAATGTTGTGTTTACCTTTTGCCCAATATCCTTTTTTGCTGCATTGTAATTGTTCATCAATGTGAACATCGCCATGTTTGGCTGCCAAAAAAATTCTTGAACACTAATGTTTGTTGCTATCTCAGGAAAAATGTTATAAGTCGCAAAAACACGTGTTGTACAGCCTGTTCCATTTGGAGCATATATACCACCGCTCTCGGGTCGTGTATCATTATTGGGGTCAGCAGGAGCAGGTGAGTTGGGGGCTATTGTGTCGCTTTTTTGGGGAAATATAGTATCATCTCGCGCATAAACTTCATTCATAAAAGCACTTCTCATTGTAAGAACTTTCAATTCAACATTAGGCGTAGAGAATCGCTTTGTCGCTGTGCTGCTATCATCTGCTGTTTTCCAACCCAAGCTGTGTTCTAGCCCATCTTGCTTGCCTTGAATATAAACCCAAGTATTAAGTGGAACAGGCTTGGGGCTTGTGAGATTGTCAGTTGTAAGTCCTTCGAGCAATGTTCTTCTGATGACAAGATAACCATTTGTTGTAAGAACGAATCGAAAAACAATATGTTCTATCTTGTCTGTCTGCCATGAGCTCCTATCAAAAATCACCAATTCTGAAGTTGGATAACTCGTAAGGTAAAACCAACCGCCTACGGAGTTGATTCCTACACGTGGTTCTTGAATTGCACCCGGAACTGTTGGGTCTAATTGATTTGTTCCCATATAAGCACATAGCGCTATCCCATCTTCTTCTGTCATAACGCCAATTTTTTGTGCAGGCGCAAATGTTGTCTGCCCAAGTTTTGTCGCGATAAACATCTGCTGATTGCCTAGCGAGAATTGATACAGCGCATCGGTGTTTGCGTCAATCGTGAGAGCCGAAACGTTGATAACTGCCCTTGTTTTTGCGTCCTGCTTTTTCTTGAGCGTCTTGAACGTTTTGTTCAGCTGTGCAAATTCGCTGCTTGGAACTTGCTTAGGCTCGCTCGGCTTGTCAGCCGCAAATACCAACCCTGCGCACAGTAGCGCAATCGTGAAAACTTTTCTCATCTGAATCCCCTCCTATGGTCTAATATAGAATCATATCGACAAAAACGCAAAAAAGTCAAGGGCTTGGGTCAACAATTGTTGGCGTTTTGGGTTGCGAGTGTTACGAGATGTTTCGGCTATCACCTCAACATGACAACCCACCCCCTGCCCCCTCTGCAAGGGAGGGGGGGATTGGCATGGAACATTGGAGGTGCGACTTTAGTCGCACTTGGTGAAGCGATTCTCATGTGATGTGCGGTTAAAACCGCACCTCCACCTTTGTGTCGTTGCGAGCGTTAGCGAAGCAACCAAACGTCTTACATGCTCGATGTGTTGGGATTCCATGTCTGTTGATTGCCGCGCTCGTTACACTCGCTCGCAATGACACTTGGAATCTTGTCATGTTGAGCGTTAGCGAAACATCTCTGCGGATTCTTATCGTTTGAGATTCTTCACTCGCTTACGCGA
>CAMXAV010000158.1 GCA_947179285.1 uncultured Helicobacter sp. | reverse complement strand
CCTATAAGAAACGGCGATTTTTTGCGGCGTAAGCAATACGACCATTAGGCGCCCCCCTCCCCCCGCACAAACTTTAGCAAAAATATGTTAGAATCCCGCTAGATTCTACTTTTGAAGGCAGACAATGGCACTAGAGGACATCATCAAGCGCGTTGAATCGCGGCGCAAGGAGTTGCAAGATTCGCAAACGATTCTCGAGGTTATCGACTATGGCGCGGGCAAGCCAGACGAACAACGCACAATCGAACAAATGCAAGAGGGCGTGCGCGTGCGCGTTCTGCTCGCGCAAATGGCGGCAATCGGCGTAAAGCCCGACAAGGCGACACAGATTGCGGAGATTTTTGCCACGCTCAAACCCCAAAAAATCCTCGAGCTTGGCACATGCTGTGGCTTCAGCAGCGCCTACATGCACCTGCTCACGCCCAGCGCAAGCATAGACACCATCGAGGGCGCGCCAAGCTTGGCAGATGTCGCGCGCGACAACCACAATGTCTTGGGCTGCTCCAACATCACAATCCATATCGGGCGATTCGATGTCGTGCTGCCAAAACTCCTCGAATCGCGCGCGCCGTTTGACTTTGTCTTTGTCGATGGACACCACGACAAGCAGGCAACGCTTGGCTATTACGCACAGATTCTGCCCTTCGTGCGCGAAGGTGGCGCGATGTGCTTCGATGACATCGCGTGGAGCGAGGGCATGCGCGCCGCGTGGGCAGAGATTGCGCAAAAGCACAAGCACACAGACTATGGCAAAATGGGGGCGATATGGCTGTAAAATTCCTCGACTTGCGCAAACAAACCGCGACTTTGCGCGCCGAAATCGAGCCCGCAATCGCCCGCGTGCTCGCGAACGCGGCATTCATCGGGGGCGCTGAAGTCGAGCAGTTCGAGCGCGAGTTTGGCGCGTTTGTCGGCGCAAACGCGCTAGGTGTGGGTAACGGCACAGACGCGCTCGAAATCGCGATAGAGGCGCTGAATCTGCCCAAAGATTCCGAAGTGTTGCTGCCCGCAAACACCTTTGCGGCAAGCGCCGAAGCCATTGCGCGCAATCGCTTGCGGCTCGTCTTTGTCGATTGCGACAATACCTACACGATGAGCATCGCCGATTTGGAGCGCAAAATCAGCCCGCAAACAAGCGCGATTATGGCTGTGCATCTATACGGGCAAAGCGCCGATATGCACGCGATTTGCGCGCTCGCAAAGCAGCACAACTTGCAAATCATCGAGGATTGCGCGCAAGCGCATGGCGCGAGCTTTGCGAGCCAAAAGGTCGGGACATTTGGCGAGATTGCGTGTTTTAGCTTCTATCCGGGCAAGAATCTTGGCGCGTATGGGGACGCGGGGGCGATTGTGAGCAACAACGCAAAGCTGCTTGCGACATGTCGGCAGATTGCCCACCACGGCGGGCTACAAAAATATGAACACAGCAGAATCGGGCGCAACTCGCGGCTTGATAGCCTGCAAGCAGCCGTTTTGCGCGTCAAGCTACCGCGCCTAAACGCATGGAACGCGCAACGCGACACAATCGCGCGCGAATACATGCGCCTGCTTGCCGACACAAAAGGGCTCGTGCTGCCCACGTTGCGCCAGCAGGCGCAGTGCGTGTGGCATTTGTTTGTCGTGCGAATCTTAGACGGCAAGCGCGACATCGTGCGCCAAAGGCTCGCCGAAGCGGGTATTGAAACGGGCTTGCACTACCCAAAAGCCCTGCCCTCATGCGCCGCGTATCAAAACGCGCCGTTTGTGCGCACGAGCGCAACGCCCAACGCATGCGCGTGGGAATCGGAGATTCTCTCGCTGCCTATGGGCGAACATCTCGACCTTGCGCAGGCGCGCGAGGTTGCAGACGCCTTGCGCAACGCGCTCTAGCCGATATGCACGGCAGGCTTGATGAGATTCTTGGGCTTGTCTTTCATCATCGCAAGCGCCTCTTCGATTTTGTCGAATCCCTCGAGGCGATGTGTGATGATGGGATTCACATCGAGCTTCTTGGTCTGCAAGAGCCGCGCGAGCTTTTCCATGCGCCAACGCCCGCCGGGGGTGAGCCCGCCCTTAATCGTCTTGTGCCCCATTCCGACATTCCATGCCACACGTGGAATCGTGATATTCTCGCCGCTGCCGAGATAATTCACATTCGACACAATGCCGCCGTTTGCGACACACTCGCATGCCTCGCCAATGGTTGTGAGCCCGCCGCCGGCGATTAGAACCTTATCAACCCCCTTGCCCTTCGTGAGCTCGAGAATCTGCTTGGGGAACGGCGCTTTGGTAAAATCGACATAATGTGTCGCGCCATAATGCTTGCGCGCGACATCGGCGCGGAACTCGACACAATCGACAGCATAGATTTCGCTTGCGCCCATAAGGTTCGCGCCCGCGCATGCCATGAGCCCAACGGGTCCAAGCCCGATGACAGCGACTGTCTCACCGGGGGTAATCTCGGCATTCTCGGCGCAATGGAATCCTGTCGTTACCATGTCGCAAAGCATGACAGCCTCTATCGCTGCGACACCATCGGGCAGGCGCGCGAGGTTGCCATCAGCATCGTTAACATGGAATCTCTCGGCAAACACGCCGTCTTTGAAGTTGGAAAACTTCCAACCGCTCAAGGCGCCGTGGCTGTGCATTGCGAAGCCTCGTTGCGATTCTGTCGCGTTCCAATCGGGCGTGATTGCGGGGGCGATGACTTTGTCGCCAACCTTGAAATCTTTGACGAGCTTGCCCACCTCGACAATCTCGCCCACAGCCTCGTGCCCAAGGAACATGTTGTGGCGCTCGCCGATTCCGCCCTCATAGCATGTGTGCAAATCCGATGTGCAAGGAGCGACAGCAACGGGGCGACAAATTGCGTCTAGCGGTCCGCATGGAGTGATTGAATCTTTCTCAATCCAGCCTACCGCGCCAATTTTTAACATTGCAAATCCCTTGATAGCCATTGTGAATCCTTTGTGATGAGATTGCTAGCATACTAGCTACCATATTATAGGATAAATCAGGCTTGTTTTTTGGGCTTTTGCCAAAAACAACGCGCAAAAGGGGCTAGCCGTTTCGTTTCTACACATTCACTTCGTTTGGTCGATTCCGAAATATTGAATTGAAAGCGCCGAAATCTTGCCGTCTTTGATGGCTTTGTCGAGGGCAGCATTGACGATGTCTGCTAATTCTTGGGAATCTTTTCTAAAGACAAGATAAACGGGCGTCTTCTCGAAATGAAAATTTGTAATCGTCAGCTCGATAT
>CAMXAV010000157.1 GCA_947179285.1 uncultured Helicobacter sp. | reverse complement strand
GTCCCGCATGGCGACTTGAACGGCATTAGCCAGCGCATTGTCGCCGAAATCAACGAGAATCTGCTGAACGATTTGCATAGCTATCGCGTGCGCAACACCAACACGGCTGTGCAAGACAAAGAGCAGCAGCTCTCGCTGACATTTTTTACAATCAATCAGGGCAAAGCCGCCTTTGCAAACGAGGCGAGCAAGAATCTCCCATTGCGCGAGCGCGTCTATTATCACCTGCTCGCGATTGAGGCGATGATGCACTATCTTGGGATTGAGTTCAACCGCAATTTCACGCTCGACCCGCAGACGGTGCAAGCGGCGATGGAAGACCCAAGCATTACGATTGACTTTGCCAACAAAATTTCTTTGCCTATCAATCGAATCAAGAATCACATCACCTATTTCCCAATGCCCAAAAAATCGCTCGCATACCACTCGAGCAATCCGCTTGTACATTTATATGAAAAAAGGGGAACGTATTCTATCAAATATGGCAACCGCACAATGGCATGGCTTCTGCCCGATTATTTCGAGACAGACGACACGCTCGAATCCGTGCAGATGATTCTCGATGATTCCGCGCAACATGTTACGCTTGGTAGCATTGTGCGCGCGCGGCAGTCGTTTAGCGTCCCCAAAGTCGCCGATGATGTGCGCGTGAATATCATCGGCTTCTCGCGCCGCAACCTCGCAAGCGAGCATGACATCACCATTCACAAAGACCAAATCGAATCCAAATTCACGCTCGATAAAAATGGCGCGCTCGTACGTGTCGAGTTTTATCGCGGGCAGAAATTTAGCGGCATGGTGATTGTCGATTTTGAGCAATGAATCAGCAAGATTATATTAGAATCTAGAGAAAGAAAAAGGGGAGCAATGGTCGCGGTGATTTTGTGTGGGGGCATTGGTTCGCGCTTGTGGCCGATTAGTCGCGAGCTCTTGCCCAAGCAGTTTTTGACGCTCTTTGCGGGCAAATCGTTGTTCCAAAAGACGCTTGCGCGCAATGCGCGCCTCGCCGATTCTCTGCTCATCGTAACGCATAACGACCACTATTTTATGGCATACAATCAGCTCCAAGAGGAGCTTGGCGAAGATGCGCAATGCGCGTTCTTGCTCGAATCCGAGCAGAAAAACACCGCGCTCGCGCTCGCGCTCTCGGCGATGAGCGTCCAGCCCGATGACATCGTCCTTGCCGTCCCCTCTGACCACCTCATCACCAACGAAAACGCCTACCAACAAGCCATTTGCGAGGCGCTGCAACATGCAGAGGCAGATTCGATTGTGTTGTTTGGCATCAAGCCCGCCTACCCCGAGACGGGCTTTGGCTATATCCACGCGCATGGGCAGGAGATTCTCTCGTTTGTCGAGAAGCCCTCGCTTGAGATTGCGCAACAATTTTGCGCAATGCCAAACTATTTTTGGAACAGCGGCATGTTCTGCTTCAAGGCGCGACACTTCTTGTCGGAGCTGCGCCATTATGCGCCCGATGTCTTCGAGGCAGCGAGTGTCGCCTTTGCGCGCAAAAGCACGCAACAAGAGCCGCTGCAATTCCTGATTCCGCCCATCGATTGCGCCGCGCAAAGCATTGACGAGGCGCTCATGCAAAAGGCGCAGAATCTGAAGGTGATAGAGGCAAACATCGGCTGGAGCGACATGGGCAGCTTCGAGGCGCTTAGCAATGTTTTGCCTCGCGATTCGCATGGCAACACGCAAACAACAGCCGCGACAATCGATTCCAAAGCCTGCCCGCCGATTTTGCAAGATAGCCATAATAATTTACTTATCACGACCAATCGGCAGATTGCGCTGATTGATGTCGAGGATTTGATGATTATCGACACTGCCGATGCGCTGCTGATTGCCAAAAAGGGCAGCGGGCAGAAGGTGAAAAACATCGTAACCGCGCTAAGCAAGCGCAAGACGAGCCTGCATAGCATGCATGTGCGCGTCTATCGCCCGTGGGGGCATTATGCAATCCTCGAAGAGGGCGATACATATAAAGTCAAGCGAATCGAGGTTCTGCCCAACCGCCGCCTTTCGCTCCAAAAGCATTTTCACCGCAGCGAACATTGGATTGTGATGAGCGGCACGGCGATTGTGCAGCAAATGGAGCAAGAAATCACCTTGCGCGCCAACGAGAGCGCCTATATCCCGATGGGCAATGTGCATCGCTTGAGCAATCCGGGCAAGATTCCGCTTGTGCTCATCGAGGTGCAGATTGGCGACTATTTGGGCGAAGACGACATCGTGCGTCTCGATGATGACTATGGGCGCAAGGGCTGCTAGAAAAACAATCATGAGAATGGAGAAAACACGTGATAGACAAAGGAATTAGCGCAATACTCTTTGATTGCAGCACCTTGTTGCGTTGGAATCGCCCCGTAACGGGCATTGTGCGCGCGCAGCTCGAGGTGGCGAAATACCTTTTGGGCTGCCCCTACAAGACAATATTTGTCGCATTTTCTCCCGACAAACAGGCGCTTTTGCAGGTTTCAAAAGAGACTTTGCAGGCAAAGATTGACTTTTTCACCCACTATTCCCCAGCCCAAAAGCCCTTCAACCCGCTAAACCCGCTCAAGCGCCTAAGCGCCGTGCCGAGTCGGCTCAAGAGATTTGCCGATGCGATGCAGCAATCCAAGATTCTACGTTTTGTCGAGCGCATTCAATTCAAGTCTAATCAGCTCAAGAGCTATGCCGATGGCATTAGCAGCGAGCTTTCGCCCCTGCTTTTGCCGCCCATTGCGCGGAGCACGCGCGCGTTGTTCAACAAGGAATCTCTGTTCATCACGATGGGCTTAGATTGGGAAGACAGCAACTATGCGCTGCTCTATCAGCTCAAGCACGAGCTCAAGTTCCGCGTTGTGGGCTTTTTTTGCGATGCGTTTATCCTCAAAAACCCGCAATGGGCGGCGAGCAAGGAGATTGTCGCTTCGTTTATGCTGCATTTCTATCGCCTCTCGTATCTCTGCGATTGTATCGCGAGCATTTCCGAGTATTCCAAAGACGAGTTCTATGCCCTGCTTGCAAAGCATAGAATCGCCGCAAATCCCGATGTCCGCGTCTTGCATTTGGGCAATTGCGACAAGCCCAAAGAGGATACGACAGATTCTGTCGCTTCTGCAAACCATACAACCCCCCCCACCCCTCCTTCCCTGTCGCTTATACACAACTGCCGCTGCCGACGAATACCCTTGTGTAGAACTCGGTGGTCGCCGTATCATTAAAAAAAAAGGTGGGGGGGGGGGGGGGGGG
>CAMXAV010000156.1 GCA_947179285.1 uncultured Helicobacter sp. | reverse complement strand
TCTAAAGGCGCGCGGGCTTTGTGTCGTGAGCTTGAGCAGCCCATTTTCCTTGAGCTTCGTGAGAATCTTGGGATAATCCACGCCGTATTCGTCATAATACAGCTGCGGGTTGCGAAACAAGCCCCCCACGATGAACGAGCGGTTTTTATCGAATGTTTCCCTGTCGAGCAGCGCACGCAATGTCCATTCGATGTCGCTTGCCCAAAGCGGCAACACAAGAAGCGCAAAGAGCCAGAATCTCACCACCCTCTGCCTCCGTTGAGCTCGCGAAACTCGGCTTCGCTGACGACCCGAACGCCTTCACCGGGCGCGTAATAGAGATAGATGGGCGCGGCATAGTTGAGCTTTTGGAGATTGCCATCGACACCGACACTAAAGCGCCCATGCCCTGTTACAAACAGCATTGGTTCTTTAACGTTGAGGTTGAGTTCGTTCGTAACGATTTGATGTACGCGCCGCTTGTTGTTGACATAGAGCACGCCGACCCAGAGCTGCCGCCCGGCGATGTCGTCCCCGACATTGAATGTCAGAGTCTGTGTTTTCGCTGCCACGTTTGTTTCGGCAGGCTTTGGCGCTGTGCTTGGCGCAGGCGTTGTCGCAGCGGCAGCGGGGGCAGCAGGCGTGGCGGTGGGTTGCGCGGGCGCAGGCTGTGCAGCTGTGGCGGCAGCGGCAGGGGTTGTCGCAGCTGTGTTGTTTGCGTCTTTTGCCGCTTGGGGCGCTGTCGCGTTGTTCTCTGTTGCGTTGGTTTCCTCGCTTGTTGCCTCTTCGCCCTCGCTTTCGTCATCGCCCGATTCTGCGTCTGTCGTGTTGGTTTCGCTTGGGCTCTGCTTGGTCGTGTTGGAATCGAGGATTGCAAGCGCGTTGTCTGTGTCGAGATAGTTAAACGCGAGATAGCCGCCGATGACGAGCAACACGATGATTCCAATCGCCATATTGAGCCATTTGGGCGATGCACGTTTCTCGTAATGGTCGATTTTCACATTCACATCGGTAAAGGTTGTGTCGTATTCATCGGTCTTGAGCAAGCCATGCGCTTGGCAATAATCATCATAGTCTTCAATCCATGCGCTAAGGTTGAGATTGTATTCACGTTCGAGAATGCGGATAAAGCCAATCGCTGTCGTTCTGTCAAATTGCTCATAATCCTTGTTTAAAATCGCTTCGATTTTGAAAACGGCAATATAGGTGCGTTCGTGGATTCCTTGGATTCCATATTGACTCTTGAGGTCGCTTAGCGCCTTTTCGAGCTGTTCTTTTTTGCGCAAACGTTCTTGTTGCATTTCTTGTTCATGTTCTTGTTCTTGTGTTTGTTTGTTATCATCTTCCATTTTGTATCCTATCCATTAATATTGCGGCAGCCGCACTGATATTGAGTGAATCGAAATTGTGGCGCAAACCAATGCTAACAAGGATATGCATCTTTGCCAGCAGTCGTTTGCGCAAGCCCTCTCCCTCGCTGCCAAGACAGAGCACGAGCTTTTGGGGCAGCGTGCTTGCGCGCCAATCGTCCCCGCCGCTCACAGCGCCCAAGAGCGTGAAGCCCGCGAGCTTGAGCTCGTTGCAAGCGCTAAGGCTGTCTTTGCAGAGCGCAAAGGGCGTGTGCAAAGCCGCGCCGCTGCTCGTGCGGATTGCGCCCTCGAGCGCGAAGCTTTGGATTGCGGTCAGCAGAATTGCCTCGAAGCCCAACGCATAGGCGCTGCGAAACACAGCGCCGATGTTGTGCGTGTCGGTAACGCCCTCGAGCAGCAAGAGCCGCGTGCAAGATTTGAGCTCGGAAAGCTCGGTGGGCTCGGGCGGTGTTATGCGAAGCAAGAAGCCCTGATGGTTGCCGCCCTTGCAAAGCGCCTGCGCCTTTTTGGAATCGACACGATATGTCGGCAGCTGCAACTTCGCAAATTGCGAGAATATAGCGGATTCGATGTCTTTGGCAAATAAGATTTCCATAATTCTTTCGGGGCAGTGCTTGAGGATATACAAGCACACTTGTTTGCCATAGACAATCATCGCGACTCCCCCTCGCGCAAGGAATCGTAGCATTCGCGCACGCTGCGCCCGCTCATACGCGCCTGCACCTTCGCCAACACTTTGGGAGGCAGCAAATCTTGAAACTCGGACAGATTCCATTCCTTTTGCGTGCTTTTTTCGAGGTTCAGCACCAATGTCCACTCGCCGCGCGGCTGTGTGATTTTTTCCAAAAGCGCGGCGGGCGAGGCGCGGTAATATGTCTCAAACTGCTTGCTCATTTCTTTGGCGGCAAAGACATCGCTAACGCCTAGAGTTTCGAGAATCTCGAGCGTCTGAATCAGCCGATGCGGCGATTCATAGCACACAACGACACCACCTGTCGCCAAGAGTTTCGCGAGCTCACGTTCCTTTTGCTGCCTTTTGTGCGGCAGAAAGCCATAGAAATGAAACTCCTTGCTGCCCATTCCGCTCGCCACAAAGGCGCACAGAGCGGCGTTTGCGCCGGGCAAGACGGTATAGGCAATGCCGTTTTGTTGCGCATAGCGCACGAGCGCCGCGCCCGGGTCGCTCACGCATGGCAGCCCCGCATCGCTTAGATAGACGACATTTTGCGCGAAAAAATCGGGCGTGAGATTCTGCACGAAATGTTCTTCGTTATGCGCATGCACCGAGACAAGGCGCACATGCCGCTTTTGCAACAGCGCACGTTTTTGCAACAGCAACAGCAGATTAGAAGCCACGCGCGTGTCCTCGCACAAAATCGTGTCGCATTCGTTCAATGCCCTAAGGGCTCGCAGGCTCATATCTTCGAGATTCCCGATGGGGGTTGGCAGAAACACTAGCACTATTTCATGTTGTATTTTTGTTTGAATTTCTCAACGCGCCCAGCCGTGTCGACGACTTTGTCCGAACCTGTGTAGAACGGGTGGCAAAACGAGGAAATGTCGATGCGAAGCTCGGGCTTTGTGCTCATCACCTCGATTTCTTTGCCGCTTGTTACGCATGTAACCTTGCAGGGGATATATTTTGGGTGAATATCTTTTTTCATTTATTTTCTCCTTTTAAAAGTTGCGTATTGTAGCATAGACTGCATAAAATGCAGCTGATGTGTCGCGAGCCTCTGTGAGATGTTTTGCTGTGTTTGGTGTGGCAAACGGAATCTTTTTTGAATGCTCGCTCGCAATGACAAAAAATAGAATCTGCTATTGCTCATTGATTCCAACCTCCCAGCCACAGCGCGCAACGTCTATGTTCGAGCCAAAAGGCATAACATAGACGC
>CAMXAV010000155.1 GCA_947179285.1 uncultured Helicobacter sp. | reverse complement strand
CAAAAAATAGGTCGTACCAATGTTTCCTGTCCATGCGCCTGTTGTTTTGTCGCTATTTGAATCCAAAAACCGCGTGATTTCACCCGTGCTATCAGCTCGTTCTGTTGTGGATTGTTTATCGCCTATTTTCATTATCATGTGGTCATAACGTAACGAACCAGAAAGAATCCAGTGATGTGTTAATACATAATCGTCCTTGATATAGGGTGCAATAGAAATTTGATAGGTATCGCGCGAAGATTGCACCACGCGAGGGTTGGGGTCTATATATTCATCTTGCACGGGTTTGGGGCTAAGAATGCTTTCAAGACTTAAACCATAACTCAAGGCATGATTTGCAATATTTTTATCGAGATTCAGGCGCGCACCTGCGCTATTGCTGCTGTATACTTTTCGATGCCAATACGAACCACCAATGCTCCGCGTATCAATCCACAAATCGGTATCATAACGTCGCCAATATGCAAAAGTATCTATTTTATCTGCAACGCCAATATCATAAATCTCTGCACCGATTCGAAGATAATATTCGCTCATCGGTTCTTCTGCCATGTGTGCATTGTATGCCGTTCCGGGACGATTAAAAACTGAAGAGGCATCAAAAGAATTTATACGTTGAAACTTGCCAGAGGCATAATAACGTACATTGCTTTTTGTATAGCCAACATTAAAATCTGTGCCATACGATTGATAATGAGAATCGGGCGCGATTCCTTCGGGAGTTCTAAAATTTTGCGCCTTGCGCCCATGCACACCCACCAAAATATCCCAACCATCGCCACCACCAAGTAATTCAGCACGTCCTGCTGTGCCATAATTCATTGTATTGTATTCCAAGCTCCGAATCTTGGCACTGACACTAAAGGGCGCATGCACATCACCATGCCAACGTCTTGTCCTAAAATTAATCACACCATTTTGAGCATTTGAACCATAAATCGATGAGGCAGCTCCACGAATAATTTCAACGCTTTCAATGGCATTTGGGTCTATCATGTTAAATTCAAGCGTGCTGCGTCCCGTAACTTTCACGCCATCAATGGCAATAATGGAACGCGTATTGTTGGAATTTTGCCCCCGAATGCTAATCTGCCCGCCCAAACCACTTGTGCGCGCATAGACAATGCCCGGTACATTTTCGAGCGCACCCTGAATCCCTCCTGTGCCATTGCTTGTTTCAAGTAGCGTACGTCTATCGATAATGCTCACGCTCTTTGTGGGCTCTGTCAATTGAAATTCAAAGAGATTCCACGAGATGTCATTTTCGTTCATGGAACTACTAGAAACAACTGATTTATCAAGAGTTTGAATCTCTTGAGAAAGAAGAAATAGAGGTGCGAACGCACTCATTATGATGATTTTTTTCATGGATTTCCTTTATTGTAAAATGCCCGCTTTGGGGCTTGGATTTAGAATCATTGCAATGTCCTGTTCTGTCAAAACAATACCATAAAATCGTCTTGCATGTTCTGAAAAAACAGCGCCAATATCAAGGTCGTTGAATAGCTCGGGGTTGTTCTTTTGTGCCATAAACAAAAGAACGGGAGCAATGTCAAGACTAGGCGCAAAGGGGCGATATGTCGCTAGCGGGAGCTTATAGACACGTTTATTTTTAACAGCATCAATATGCGCCCAACTTTTTGATTCGAAAATATCTTTTGGCAATAGCGGTGTAAAATTAGAGATATAGATAATCTCGGGATTGACGCGATAGATTTCTTCAATGCCTACCTCACCACTTGGGCGATAGCCCAGCGCATTCTCTGCACCACTTTTTTGCAAGAGATAATCGGCAAAGATTCCCGCTGCGATATTTTTATCAAGCCTATGAATCACGATGCCTCGAGGCTTCTTGATATTCTGCGTCTTTTTTGCAATATTCTCTTCTGTTTGGGTGATATCATCAAGAATCTCTTGATTTTTTGTTGTAATTGGAAAATATTGCGCCAAGCCATCGAGCCAATGTTGTAAGACTTTTTTAGAATTATGATTGTCCACATTTGTCGTTAATTGGAGCGTCTCTAGCCCCGCATTTTCTAAGCCTTGACATAACCTAACATTGCTTTGTGGGCAAATATAAAGGTCAGCCTTTAGTCTCAAAAGTTCCTCAAGATTTTCTCCATTCCCAATCTTTGCCTTTTTGTATTGTGGGGCATAAAGAGAGGCGAGCGAGTTTTCCATAGCATTCACAGATGCTTGGGGGACATAAACAAGCTCTGCATCTGTCCAAAACGCAAGAACAGATGTGAGAGGCCAAAGCCCAATTACGGCAACTTTTTGTGCAGATTGTAAAGGTAAGATTGTCAAAACAAAAAAGATAAATACTCGCAACATTTTAAGCCTTAGCATTTTTACTCCTTTCAATATCTGTTTCAATCCATTGCATGAATTTCTCGAGAAATGGAATCGTTGTTGGCATAAAACCTTGCCCGATATGATAATCTGGGTCGAGTGAAGTAACATACATCGTTCCTTTGAAATGACATGAATCTTTATAGAGAACACTTCGTCCAAGCTCATCAACAAGAATTTTTTCACAACCTTTATCAACATCATACGTACCATGATAATGCCATTTACATTCCTTAACACTTAGATATTTCCAAATAGAATGCTGCGGCTCAAACGCATACAAAGGCAAATCTGCTCCTTCATGAATCCACCACCAAAAATTGACTTCACTTTCGCTAAAACAAATATGGGGCAAATAGGGTGCTAGAACTTCTCCAAACGAAACGATATTGCCACCACTTTTGAGATAATCCTCAAGCTTTTGCGCGTTTTGCAATAGAAAATCAAGATTTAGTCGCGAAGCAATTACGACACAATCAAAGCCAGAAAGTTCAGCCGTGTGCAATGCGGGCAAATAGATTCTATCGTCAAACATAGAAGCAAACTTGCCATTCACTGCATTAAAAAGCCCATGATGAAAACAAGAGCCACCCGTGATAATTGCTTTTTTCATGTATTTTCCTTTAAAGTTTTTTCAAGCCAAAGCATGAGATTGAGACCTAAACGTTTTGCCGTGCTACTTTCATACAATCCATAGCCAAATAAATCTGCTCCTGCCGTGCAAACTATCGTTCCTTTTGTAGTTTCTCTATCTATATACGCGACACATTGTCTATCGCTATCTTCAAGAAAAACGCATGCATTTTTTGGCGGCACAAAATAGCCACGATTAAAGAATCCTTTAACGCCTCGGCGATAGTTGATGTCATAATCTCTGACACCATGTGTAATCTGTCTAGTA
>CAMXAV010000154.1 GCA_947179285.1 uncultured Helicobacter sp. | reverse complement strand
CGCCCGGCGCTGCTAGAACTGCTACTCGCCCTCTGCGCGAGCTCTTCGGCAAACTTGACGCTGCCAAGCTCCTTTGTGCCCTCTTCGAGCAGCGCGCTTGCGAGGCTCGCAACAAGCCCGTTGTGCTTGCCTGTCTTGGCGATTCCAAGCGTGCCGCTTGCGCGGAAAACAAGCGTGAGGTTAAAGGTTGGAACAAGCGAGGAATCCTCGTAAATCACGGGGATTTGAACGCCGTTAATGTCTAGTTGTTGCAGTGTGGCTGCCATTGTAACTCCTATGGAAAAAAGAATTGCGCCAAGAGCGCGAAAAATTGTCGTCATGCAAAACGCTCCAAGATTGTGTAGGCGGTGTCGCGTTTGGCGGGAATCTCGCCCACATCTTTGATGAGCGCAATCATCTCGTTTTGGTTCATGCTGTTGCATGTGCCTGTGGCAGCAACGACATTTTCTTCGAGCATTGTACTCCCCAAATCATTTGCCCCAAATAAAAGCGAGAGTTGCCCGATGTGGCTTCCTTGAGTCACCCAGCTGCTTTGGATATTGGGGAAATTATCAAGATAGATTCGGCTGCTTGCAAGCAGGCGCAAATAGCGATTCGAGCTCGCCTTTTCAATCTCGGGATACTCTGCTTTTAGCGGCGTGTTTTTGGGCTGAAACGACCACATGATAAACGCGCGGAATCCGCCCGTTTCGTCTTGCAGCTCGCGGATTCTGCGCCAATGCTCGATGATGTCTGCGTCTTCTTCGAGCGTGCCAAACATCATCGTTGCCGTGCTCTTGATTCCGAGCTTGTGCGCGGTTTTGTGCACCTCAATCCAGCGCGAGGCGCTCAATTTTTTGGGCGCAATCTTTTGGCGCACGCGGTCGCTTAGAATCTCTGCGCCCGCACCGGGGATGGACGCAAGCCCCGCGTCTTTGAGCCTTTGCAAGGTTTCGTGCAGCGAGATTTTGGAGAGTTTGGCGATATAATCCACCTCGAGCGCCGAGAATCCGTGAATCGTGATTGTCGGGTATTTGCCCGCGATATGCCGCACCAAATCTTCATACCATTCAATCTTGAGCTTGGGGTGCACGCCGCCTTGAAACAGAATCTGCGTCCCGCCAATGGCGAGCAGCTCGTCAATTTTCTTGTCAATCTCATCAAAACTCAAGACATAGCTCTCGTCCTTGTCCTTGAGCGTGCGCTTGAACGCGCAAAACTTGCAATCGACCCAGCAGATGTTGGTGTAGTTGATGTTGCGGTCGACGACAAAGGTTGTGATTTTGTCGGGATGCAGCGCGCGCTTAATCGCAAACGCTTGCTTGCCAAGCTCTTTGAGCGGTGTGTCGCGCATGATTTCTGCGATTTGTGAATCGGTGATTCGTGTCATATCTTCTCCTTAGAATCGTGTTCCCATGTTGAACTCAAATCGTGAGGTTTTGTCGCCCGGCTTGTAGTTCAGCGCATAGGGGAAGATGAAGTTGATAGGTCCAAGCGGCGAGACCCATTCGATTCCAACTCCTGTGCTGTATCGGTTGATTTCGCCAAAGCCGTCTTGCCCGATTGTTCCGAAGTCGAAGAATCCTGTGAGGCGCATTTGCACGGTCTCGAACAAGCCAAAGCTCGCCTCGAGGCTGCCAGAGGCTGTGTATTTGCCCCCAATGCGCACGCCGTTTGGGTCAAAGGGCGTGATAGAGCTCGAGCGATAGCCGCGCAATGTGCTCATTCCGCCTAGATAGAATTTTTCGTTGATGGGCAGATAGCCCGTCTCCGAGATATACCCCGCGCGCCCCTTGAGGCGGAAAATCACGTCCCAATCATCGAGGAAATCGAGGTTGGTGTATGCCGCGCCGCGCGTGTAGTATTTGATGAATTGTTCATCGCCCCCAACGCCAGCAAACTCGATGAATCCTGCGAGCGAGATTCCGTTGCGTGGGAAATAATAATCATCGGTGCTGTCATAGCTAATACCCGGGATTATCGAGCTTTTGCTATACAATCCATCGCGGAAATAGGGGCGGTAGATTTCGGCAAGGTTGTTCACAAAGTCGGTGAGCTCGGTTTGGACATAGCTATACCCCAATGTTGCATGTACGAAATCGAAGAATCGCCGCCCGAATGTAACGCCCGCGCCCGTGCTGTTTTCGGTGTAGTCGTAGGTTGTGTATTGGCGATGATAGACTTCTGTCGCGAGGCTATAACGCGAATCGAAAATGCGGGGGTTGTAGAGGTCTATGCGGTAGCTTAGCTCGCGGCGGCTTTTGTCGAGGTAGATTCCGCCTGTCATGCCGCTTCCAAATACATTGCGTTCGCGCAGCGAGATGTTGCCCAAGATGCCATCGTAGCTGCCATAGCCGATTCCAAACAGCACTTCGCCCGTGTGTGTCTCGGAGACATTCACGAGCAAATCGACCGTTTCTTCGTCCACGCGCCGTTCGTCAATCTCGACTTTGTCGAAGAATCCGAGCTGCCGCAAGCTATTGCGCGAGATTTTGATACGCGAGGTTTGGTACAAATCGCCCGGGGAGAGCGCGATTTCGCGGCGAATGACGCGGTCGAGCGTGCGCGTGTTGCCTGAGATGATGACATCGCCGATTCTCGCCTGATTGCCCGTTGTGATTTTGTAGCGGATAGAAACCGTGGCATCGTCTTTGTCGCTGTCAAATTGCGGGTCGATGCGCGTAAAGGCATAGCCCAAATCGCCGATTTTTTCTTTCATGCGTTCGATGTCTTTGCGCACGGTTTCGATATTGAAACGTTTGTCGGGCACGAGCATGAGCAAATCATAAAGCTCTTCTTCGTCAATCACCGCTGTGTCCATGTCGATAGACACATCGCGCACCATATAGACATTGCCTTCGGTAATATCGAGCGACATTTCGGCAGTGTAGCTATCAAAGTTTGCAGAGAGTAGGGGAGGCGCAACTTGCGCATCGAGATAGCCCTTGCGCATATAATAATCGCGCACGCGGCGCGAGTCGTTCTCGAGCTCGTTTGCATGCAGCTTGCCATCGTTAAAGCCCCACATCCAGCCGAGCCAATCCTCCTCGCGGTTGAGCATCACCGTTTCGATTTTGCTTGGGCTTAGATTCTTCGCGCCGCGAAAATTGACTTTTGTAATGGTGATTTCCTCGCCCTGATTCACAAGAATCGTGAGCTTGATAGCGCGTTCGTTAATCTCTTCGGTTTGCGTCTCGACCACGGTGTCGTAATAGCCCTTTGCCTCGAGAATCGAGACGATTTTTTTCTTGACATTCTCGAGCCGATAGGTGTCGAACCCATCGCCCTTTTTAAT
>CAMXAV010000153.1 GCA_947179285.1 uncultured Helicobacter sp. | reverse complement strand
CTCTTGCCCCCCGCCGCCTTCGGCAAGTGTAATCCATTTGTTCATGACGCCTCCTTCAGCGGTTTTGCGTTTTGCAGCAAACGTTCCAAAAACTGCCCCTTGTTCGTGCGCCACATCGCGACATCGCAAACGAGAATGATTTGCTTGCGTGCGCGGCTCACAGCGACATTGAGCGCTTGCAAGGCGCTCATGCAGCGCGAATCTGTGAGGTAATAATGCAGCAGCACGGGCGAAAAAACAATCGTGTCAAATTCCAATCCTTGCGAGCGGTGAATCGTAAAAACTTTATCTTTGTTGCGCAGCTGGGGGCAGGCTTGCAGAATCGCCTTGCGTTGCAGGCGAAAGGGCGTGAGAATCGCGAAGCAATCCTTGCGCAAAAGCTTCGCCTCTTGTTGCAGCAAACGTGGCGCGAGCCGCGCAATCGCCGCCGCCTCGCTTGCGCTTTGGTATTGCTTGCCCACAATCGGCGCTGCCCTGCCGCTGTCGATATACAGAATCTCGGTTGGCGACTCCTGCCCGCGCAAGCCGATGTGATAGACGCATGAATCGAGCAAATCGGTCAGATTCTGCCCATAGCGATAGTTTTGCAAAAGCTGCGCGCATGCGGTTTTTTGCAGCTTTGGCGGCGCGCTATTTGCCGCCTTTGCAAGCAGCGCGGGCGCGTCATCGCCAAATTCTTCGGCATAGATAGACGACAGCGCCCACACGCGCATGATGGCTCTTTCGCCCACAAACTCGCGTTCGTCTGCCTCGCAAACGGGTCCTAGTTGTTTATGGTCGCCCAGCAACGTGAGCGGCGCGGCAAAATAGCCGAGCGTGAGCGCCTTGATGAGCGATGTGTAGGGCGCTTCATCGAGAAAAATATGCGCAATGTCCTCGATTGTCTCGTAACGTTTGATGAAACCATCGAGCGTCATCGCGAGAATGCTCGCCTCGCCCATGCGCTGCTTCGTGCTCTTCTTGCTCGCAAAGAGATTTGGCTGTTCCTTTTGCGCATGGTAGTCGCAACATTGCGGATAGCGCGCCAAGAAGTCGCTGCCCGCGATTCCGAGCCGAAAGACACATTCGAGCGGATACTGCCGCAACTGCATTTGAGGCAGGATTCCGTTTAAGATTTGGTCGAGCGCGTTGTTTGTGGGCGCGAGCAGCAAAACGCGCTTCTGCTGCCCAAGCAAAAACAGCAGCGATTCGAGCAAAACGCCCTTAGTTTTTCCGCTGCCAGGCGGTCCCCAAATATACGCAATCGGGTTGGCAAACAGCACCTGCAACGCGTTGTTTTGGTGGCTATCCAAATGCGGAATCTGTGGGATTTCACGCGGCAGCATCGCGGCGATTTTTTGCAAACGTTTGGGGTCAAAAAGTGGTTGCGCGCGATTGCTCGCATAGAATCGAATCACGGCGCGCACGAGAAACTTAAGGTCGGAGAAGAGCTCGATGTCGCCCCTTTTTGCCTTTTGGACGCGCTGCACAAATTCTTCGTCTGCCTCGATTGTGAGCACGCCGCTCTTATCGTCAAACTGCACGGCAAAGTCGGCGGAATCGAGCGCATAGCAATCCTTGCCAACCTGAAAAAGCAAAGATTCCGTAAAGATTGTGCGCGGCACATGCAGGTGAATCGTTGTCGCCATCGCGCTCACGCGCGCAATCGGAATAGATTCGAGGCTGCGCCCTGTTTGCTCGAGAAAGTCATAATACATGCGCGCCGCGCTCTCCAAAAGCTGCATTATGCCTCCACGAAGCCATATTTATAATATGCGGCGCATGCGCCTTCATCGCTAACCATGCAGCTGCCGACAGGGTTTGTCGGCACGCAATGCTTGCCAAAAAGCGGGCAATCTGTGGGCTTCTTTGCCCCGCGCAAAATTGCGCCACAAAGGCATGCCTTGTTGTCTTTGCCCACGCTTTGCGCTAGCAGGCTCGCGAACCTCGCCTCCGCGTCAAACGCGCGGTATTCCTCGCGCAAGGCATAAGCCGAACGCGGAATGATTCCAAGCCCGCGCCACTCGAAGTCGCGCTTAACAAATGCGTTTTGAATCATTTCTTGCGCCTTGAGGTTGCCGCTTTTGCTCACACAACGTGCGTATTGGTTATCGACACGTGCGGTGTTTTCGAGCTTTTGGGCGAGCAAGAGCAGAATCGATTCGAGAATATCGACAGGCTCAAAGCCCGCCACGACAATGGGAATGTGGAATCTCTCGCAAAGCGGCTCATAGAGCCTTGAGCCCATAATCACACTGACATGTGAGGGCGCAAGCAGCGCGTCTATGCGGCTTTGGGGAGATTCTAACAACGCAAAAAGCGGCTCGGGGACGCTCACGTGGTTAATGTGCAGCAACACATTATGGAGCTTAAGTGCATGAATCTGCGCGAGCAGCGCCGCGCTCATCGGCGTTGTCGTCTCGAAACCAATCGCAAAGAAAATGACGAGCTTATGCGGATTCTCTTTGGCAACGCGCAAAGCCTCGAGCGGCGAATACACGAAGCGCACATCAGCGCCGCGCGCGCGCGCATCGCCGAGCGAGCCAAACGAGCCGGGCACGCGAATCATGTCGCCAAGCGTGAGCAAAATCACATCGTCTTGCTGCGCGAGCAGGCTCGCGTGGTCGATGCGCGCTCGGGGCATGATGCACACAGGGCAGCCCGGTCCGTGCACGAGCACGATTTCTTTGGGCAGAATCTGCGCAAAGCCGCTGCGCATTATCGTGTGGGTGTGCCCGCCGCAAACTTCCATAATATGCAACGGGGCGCGCAACTTCTTTGCGCCTGCGCTAATCGCCTCGAGTAGGGCAATCAGACGGGCTTTGTCGCGATATTTGTCAATCCATTCCACGCGATTCTCTCTCCTCAAGCTCCATTGCGGCAATCATCTCTTGATAGGCAGAGAGCGAGAGTTCGGCGCTCTCTGTGTCGATTTTGCTCATCACAAAGCCGACATGCAGCAGCACAAACTCGCCGACAGAAACGGGCTCTTGCATCAAGTCCAAGCTCGCTGTGCGCGTAACGCCGAGCGTCTCGAGCGTTGCTGTGTTGGTCTCCTTGTCGATTGCGACAACCTTTGACGGAATGGCTAGACACATTGTGCCCTCCTTTGTGCGAGATAGTCCCAGACATTGCGAATCGATGTGTCGTCTTTGGTGCTGATGGGCAAAATCGGAATCTGCCTGCCAAGCTGCGCCAAATCATCGCGGATTCTGTCCATATCAAACGCGAAATGAGGCAGCAAATCAACCTTAGAAACGAGCACGCAATCGGCGCGCAAGAACATCGTTGGGTATTTGAGCACCTTGTCATCGCCCTCGCTGACAG
>CAMXAV010000152.1 GCA_947179285.1 uncultured Helicobacter sp. | reverse complement strand
AGCTCCCTAAAGTTACGCGATAACGCCTGCTTCACTTCGTTCCGCAGTCTTTAATCGCTGCCCTACGCGGGCGGCGAAAGGTATAACGCGTTGCGTTTGCTGTCGTGCTCGGAAGTAATTCCGAGCACTCCCTAAAGTTACGCGATAACGCCGCGCAAGCGCGTCTTTAATCGCCGCTCCGCGCCGCGGGGCGCAAGGTTTTTATGTTTGGAATCCCAAACGATTCTAGCCTCTGTCATTGCGAGCGTTCGTTACGAACGCGTGGCAATCAACGAGCAAGGAATCCCAACACGGTTGATTGCCGCGCTCGTTATACTCGCTCGCAATGACAAGAAATAATATTCGGAGGTGCGACTTTAGTCGCACTCTTGACATGCGATTCCGCAATGTGCGGTTGAAACCGCACCTCCAAATCGTCATGTTGAGCGAAGCGAAACATCTCTTTAGATTCCAAGCCTTTGCTGCCTTGCCTACTTAATCACCCCACATGCAAAGCGCGCACCGCCGCCGCCAAGCGCCGCTGGGTGGTCGTGGTAATTATCGCCGCCCACATGCACCATGAGCGAGTGATTCTTGATTTCATCAAGCGTCTTGATTTTGGGCGAAAGCACAGGATTCTTGACTTCGCCATTTGCGTCTGCATAGACAGCGGGCAAGTCGCCTTTGTGCCCGCCATCACTCCATGGGAACGAGTGCGCGTTCTTGCCCTCGGGGTCCCAATGCCCGCCTGCTTTCATGCCAAGCCCCTTGTCGGTCTTGCCGCAATCAGGATTGGCATGGACATGGAATCCATGAACACCTGTTTGGATATTTTTGAGGTTGGGGTAGAACGCAACGCCAAAATCTGTTTGCACAGCGACAACCTCGCCAACGGGAGTGTCTTTGGAATCGCCCAACATCGCCATAGGAATCACGATGTGTTTTTTCTCGCTTTTGGGGTCATAGAGCTTGGTTTTGTCCGCCTCTGCTGCCACAAGTGTGTTTGAGGCAAAGCCCGCAAAAAGCGCCGCTACAAAGAGTTTTTGCAACATCTTGTTGCTATGTTTTTGATTTCGATGTGTCATTGTTTTTTCTCCTTATCTTGTGAAATCGGGGCATTATAACATCTTTTGCGTTTACGCATTTCTACAATTTCGCATTTTTATTGACATTCGCTTTTGCCTCGTGCTAGAATCGCATATCTTGATTTAGGAGAGGTTTCTATGGAGTTTGATATTTATGTGTCTCATGTCTACAACGATGCCGCTGATTTGGACGATGAGGATTTCTGCGAGATTCTCGACAATCCCGAAATGTTCGACAGCGAAAAGAGCGAGGCTCTTAGCTAGAATCGCCCTTGGGGATTGCGGCTGTGCTGCTTTCGATGATGTCGCTGCCATCATGAAGGCGCTCATGCCCTTTTGTGATGACCTTGTCCCCGCTGTGCAACGCGTTGTCGCCAACGCTGCGCACAAGGGCGAGGTTGCCGCTATATTGGCTCACTTGCACTTCAATGCGCATCGCCTTTGAATCGCGCGCAACAAACACAATCGCCTTGCCATTGCTCGGTAATATCGCGTCTCGTGGGACGAGCAAGCCCTCGCTTTGCCCCGTATGCGAGATTTTGACAAGCGCCTCGAGCCCCTCGATGAGGTGATGTTGCGAATCGGCAATCGCGAGCTTAATCGGGAATGTCCGCGCCTTGGCGTCTCCCACAGGAATGAGCGCGGCGATAGAGGCTGTGTAGGGCTTGCCCGCGATAGTCGTCTCGACTTTTTGCCCAAGCTTGAGCGAACGCAACACGGCAAACGGCACATTGACATTAATCTCGAGCGATGTGAGGTTTGCGATTGTGAAGAGCGAATCGCCGACATTCACCCACTCGCCAAGCTGAATCGAGCGCGAGAGAATCATGCCATCATAGGGCGCTATGAGCGTCTTTTTGTCGCGCTCCTTCTTGAGCCGCTTGAGCTCGGCGGCAATCGCGCCTGCTGCGCCCTCTTGGGCTTTGAGGCTAAAGAGAGAATCTTCATATTCCTTGAACGAAACGGAATTGCTTTTATAGAGGCTCTCGAATCGCTCGAAGTCTTTTTTGCTCTTTTGCAAAACCGCCTGCGCCTGCTTCAAAAGCGCCTCTTTTGAGAGAATGTCTTGGTTCAGCAAGTCGCTATTGAGCAGCGCGAGCTTCTGCCCTTTCTTGACCTTCTGCCCCTCTGCGACATAGACAGATTCGACAACACCCGAGACTTCGGAGGCGAGGTTGGAACGTTCTTTGAAAAATAATGTTCCGATAAACTCGCCTTTTTCTTGGAGCGTGCCCGCCGAGACGGGCTGTGTTGCAACAAGCGTTGCCGCATGCGCCATTGAAAGGCACAACAAGAGAGCCAAGCAATGTTTCATCGTCATTCCTCCTCTCCTCTTTTTGCATGCCAAGCAAAAGAGATTCCCTCATGACAATCTTAGAAGTATTATATCAAAAATTCATGCAACAAGGAGTGAATGTTACGATATGTTACGCGCACAAAAGCGGCATAGAATCGCGATTGTGTCGCTTTTGGCGCTTTTGCAAAAATAATCTTTTGATGAAAAAAGAACGAGCGCATAGCCTCGCGGCAAAAATAGGTTAGAATTAAGAAAATTCAGAAACGGAGGTTGCAATGGAAAATTTCGAGGCAATGTATCAACAAAAGCTAAAGACTGCCGAGCAGGCAGCGAGCGTGATAAAGTCGGGCGATTGGGTCGATTATGGCTGGGCTGTAACAACGCCTGTTGCTGTCGATAGGGCGCTTGCAAAGCGCATTAAAGAGCTTAGCGATGTGCGCTTGCGCGGCGGCGTTGTACTGTGGATTCCCGAAGTGTTCAAGGTCGAAAACCCGCAAAGCCATGTTTCGTGGCACACATGGCATGCGAGCGGAATCGGCAGGAAGCTCATCGCCGAAGGGCTTGGATTCTATATGCCAATGCGCTATTCGGAGCTTCCGCGCTATTATCGCGAGATGAAGAATCCAACCGATGTCGCCATTTTGCAGGTAACGCCTATGGACAAACATGGCTATTTCAATTTTGGTCCAAGCGCCTCGCACATGCAAGCGTGCATCGAGAAGGCAAAGGTTGTGATTGTCGAGGTCAACAAGAATATGCCGCGCTGCTTGGGCGGAATGGGCGCTGATGTGCATATCTCGCAGGTTGATATGATTGTCGAGGGCGACAATCCAAATGTTGCCGAAGTCCCATCGGGCGCGCCCACAGAGGTCGATAAGCAAGTCGCGAAATATATTGTCGAGGAGATTCCAAACGGCGCATGCATTCAGCTTGGAATCGGAGGCATGCCAAACGCCGTTGGCGCGTCTATCGCGCAGTCTGACCT
>CAMXAV010000151.1 GCA_947179285.1 uncultured Helicobacter sp. | reverse complement strand
ATTCACAATAATGCTGCCCGCGCTGTTTGCGTGGTGGTTGGAATGCAGGGTCGCGATTCTGATGTCTTGCCCAAAGGTTTTGCCGCCATAGGCTTCATCGATGCCGATATGCTCGCCGCGCACCTCTCCTGCCTCGAGCCGCGCAATCTTGACTTGTTCGCCCTCCGCATGCCCTTTGTGAATCGTGATGTTAATATTGTCCGCAAAAATCTGCGAGTTTTGGTGCGTTTGCCCCTTGATGATGACTTGGTTTGCGCGAATCATGGCTTTGTTGCCCACATTGCCAATCACCTCGACCGTGCCCGCCTCAATCACCGTTCCTTCGCCAATCGAATCTTCGAGCAAATCGGTGCTGCTAATCACAATATGCGTGCCCGTGTTGAGCCCGCCAAGCAGGTTTCCGCTTGTCGTTACCGAGGCGTTTTTGATGCTGATTTTTTGCATCACGCCAAGCTTGTTGTGGCTTTTGTCGAGCGAGATATAGCCCGCATGTTTGGCGAAATATTTAATGCACGAATCGTCCTCTTGTGCGTTGATGCTCTCATCGATATTGAAGGGCATGACGTTTTGTTGCTTGGGCTCTTGCGGGGCGATGAAGCGCCCCAAGCAATCGCGCGCCGCCTCGCCTGATTGCCCCTTGAAAAATGTCGCGATGAGCTGGTCTTTGAGCACGAGCCGATAGGGGCTGCCATCGTTTTTGAGGTTAATCGCTATCTCGAGGTGCGGCTCGATACAAGGCAGCCCGCCAACGCTTTGGGCGAGCAAAAATTCATGTGGTTTACTCAAAAATTTCTCATCGGGCAGGGATTGGATAAAAATCTTGAGCCGCTCATATTCTGTGCGTTCATCGCGAATGAGGACATGCATGTCTGCCTTGTGAATGCGAATGCGCTCGAAGAATTGCTTGACACTCTTTTCGTCTCTGTCAATCTTTGAGCCCTGCGCGAGGCGGCAATACAGCTCTCTGCCATCGGGGCTTAGAATCAGCGAGAAATGGTAGGTGTAGCGCGGCGCTAGGTCGACGACAATCGAATACCGCTGCTCAATCACCAAATCTTCTTGCAGCAAATAGGTTTCGTCCTCGATAGACGATACTTCGCTGGGCGTGAGCTCGCGCATTGTTTGCCCACCAATAGAGACGAGATAATACACGCCCCTAAGCCTCGCTTCGAGCAATTTTTCGCTGATGTCTTTGGCGAGAGAGACCTTGAATACCTCTTGGTTTGGGGCATCGCAGTCGGGAATGACAACGGGGCTAAAAGTCGATTCTGGCATGACCTATCCTTGAAAGCGTCAAGACACGATTAACGAGTCTGCGTTAAAATACTCTGCAACATTCTATCAAAACTTTTCTGAAATATAAAATCACAAATGGAGTTTTCATGCTGCGCGGATTCTTGACCAACAGCAGTGGCATTCTTTTCTCGCGAATCGCCGGCTTTGTGCGCGATTTGACGATGTCGAGTGTGCTTGGCGTGGGCATTTTTAGCGACATGTTCTTAATCGCCTTTCGCATTCCCAATGCCTTTCGCCGAATCTTTGCCGAGGGCGCGTTTGCGCAAGCCTTTTTGCCAAGCTTTAGCGCCGCGCGGCACAAGGGCGCTTTCACATTACATATTGGATTCTCCTTTCTTCTTTTTATCCTCTTGCTCTGCCTTTGCGTTGTCGCGTTTGCGCCGTATGTGGCGCGTGCGCTCGCCATTGGGCTCAAGTCAGATGAGGTGCTGATTGTCGCCGAGCTTGTCGCCATCAACTTTTGGTATCTGCCGCTCATTTTTGTTGTTACGCTGCTCGGCAGCCTCTTGCAATACAAGCACAACTTCGCCGCCGCCGCCTATTCAACCATGTTTCTCAATATCGCGATGATTGTGGCGCTGTTGCTCACGCGCGAATCCGATTCCTTCACAATCGTGGTATGGTTGAGCTTTGCAACGCTTGTTGGCGGAATCTTGCAGATTCTGCTGCATCTCTATCCGCTCAAGCGGTTGGGGTTTTTCAGGCTCTTGTGGCTAAGCCTCTTGCATGTGCGCAGCAAGAGTGCCGAAGTTTGGCATGATGTCAAGCGATTCTATGTGCAATTTTTCCCGGCGCTTTTGGGCAGCTCGACGGTGCAAATCGCCTCGCTCATCGATATTCAGCTCGCCTCGTTTCTCGCTGTGGGCAGCGTGTCGTATCTGCATTATGCCAACCGCATTTTTCAGCTTCCGCTCGCGCTGTTTGCCATCGCCTCGAGCACGGCGCTCTACCCGATTGTGCTGCGCGCGATTCACAACAACGACAGAATTAAAGCCCTCGCACATCTCAAGCAGGCGTTTTGGTTCTTGTTTTGGGCGCTTAGCGCGTGTAGCGTGGGCGGAATCATTCTGTCGTTCGAGGTCGTGTGGATTCTGTTTGAGCGCGGCAATTTTGGCAGCAACGACAGCCTGCAAACAGGGCATGTGCTCGCCGCGTATCTTGTCGGCTTGCTGCCCTTTGGGCTCGCCAAAATCTTCTCGCTCTGGCTCTATTCGCACCACAAACAAATGCTTGCGGCAAAGATTTCTATCCAATCTCTGCTCGTTGGCACGGGCGCTTCGCTTGCGCTCATGTGGGATTATGGCGCTGTGGGGCTGGCGGTTGCGGGGTCGCTAAGCGGCTTTGCCTCGCTCTATTGGAGCGTGAAAGCCTTTGGTTTTCGCGAGTTTTGGGATATAATTGCAGACAAAAAAGCATGGCTATTATGGATTGGCGCAGTTGTTGCGAGCGCCATTGTGGCATTTCTGATGAAATGGGGTTTAGAACAAATTTATGCTATTTATGATTGAATCGTTGCAATATTTGAAGGAGAATCATGGACAACACTATCTATTTATTCGATAGCGCAAAGGGGCAAAAGGTCGCTTTTGAATCGCTGCAAAAGGGCGAGGCGAGCCTCTATGTGTGTGGTCCAACGGTCTATGACGATGCGCATTTGGGGCATGCGCGCAGCGCGATTGCGTTTGATTTGCTCTGGCGCTTGCTCGAGCATGACGGCTATGCCGTGCGTTTTGTGAAGAATTTCACCGACATTGACGATAAGATTCTGAAAAAAAGCGCGCAAACGGGGCAGAGCGCAGACGCGCTCACGCAACATTATATCGAATCTTACCTGCACGACATGGGCGCGCTTGGCGTGCGCCGCGCGCATTTTGAGCCGCGCGCCACGCAGTCGCTTGAACAGATTTGCGCGATGATTGCGAGGCTCATTAAGAGTGGGCATGCCTACCAAACAAGCAGCGGCGTGTATTTTAGCGTTGCAAAGGATTCTAAATATGGCACGTTGAGCCACCATTACGAGGACGAAGACGACACGCAGAGTCGTATCCAAAATGACGAAGAAAA
>CAMXAV010000150.1 GCA_947179285.1 uncultured Helicobacter sp. | reverse complement strand
CAATATCGCTCATGAGCGCGCCGCCGTGTTCCTCGATTCCCTTTGTGGCGAGCAAGATTTTGGAATCGCGCGGCAGCGGGTGCGTGCGCAAAAACTCGCGCAAATGCGCCGATGTAATCGAAATCACAAAGAGTGCGTTAGGCGATGTGGCTATCTCATTCCAAGCCACTTGGCGATAGCTAGGCAGGCTGCGGCGGCTGTAAAGATAGGTTTGCGCCTTGAGGCTTAGCGCGGTGTAGAGCGCACAGCCCCACGCGCCCCCACCGAGCAGATAGACAGGAGGTGGATTCATTGCAGCCGCTGTTTGAGCAACGCATTGACAGATGCGGGATTGACGCCTTTGGCGTTTTTCATCACCTGCCCGACAAAGAATCCAAACAATTTCTCCTTGCCGCTTTTGTATTCCGCGACTTTGTCGGCGTTTGCAGCGAGCACGGAATCGATGACAGCGAGGATTGCGCCCTCATCGCTGACTTGCTTGAGCCCGAGCGATTGTATGAGCGCATCGACTTCGCCGCCTTTTGTGAACAGAATCTCGAGGATTTCCTTGCCGCTTTTGCCGCTAATCGTGCCGTCCTCGACCCGCGCCACAATCTTGGCGAGCTGGGCGCTAGAAACGGGCGAATTTTCGATTCCAACATCGCCCTTGAGCTTGCCCAAAAGCTCACTTGTGAGCCATTTCACGGCGTTTTGGGGCGAGATGTTGTGCGTGAGCATGTCCTCGAAATAGCGCACGAGTTCAAGGCTACCTGTGAGTACATTTGCGTCATAGGCTTTGAGCCCATAATCGCGGATATAACGTTCACGTTTTTCATCGGGAAGCTCGGGAATGCGCACATCGAGCAAATCTTGGGGGATATGCAAGGGCAAGAGGTCTGGGTCTGGGAAATAGCGATAGTCTGCCGATTCCTCCTTGCCGCGCATCGATTTTGTCTCGCCTTTTTGCGTGTCAAACAGCCGCGTTTCTTGATAGACTTCGTCCGCATAGCGCCCGTTCTCCCAAGCCTCGATTTGCCGTTCGACTTCGTATTCAATCGCCTTTTGGATAAACCGAAAGCTGTTGAGATTCTTGATTTCAACGCGCGTGTAGAGTTTGGAATCGCCTTTGGGGCGAATCGAGACATTTGCATCGCAGCGGAAGCTGCCCTCTTGCATGTTTGCATCGCTAATCTCGAGGAATCGCACAATCGAGTGCAGCTTTTTAAGGTAGGCAATCGCCTCATCGCTGCTGCGCATGTCGGGCTCGCTGACAATCTCGAGTAGCGGCGTGCAGGCGCGGTTTAAGTCAATCTTGGACACATCGCCATCGTGGATATTCTTGCCCGCGTCTTCTTCGAGATGTGCGCGTGTGATGCCGATTTGCCGCGTGGAATCGCCGATGGCAATCTCGAGCCAACCTTTGCTCACAATCGGAATCTCGAATTGGCTAATCTGATAGGCTTTGGGCAAGTCGGGGTAGAAATAATTCTTGCGCGCAAAAATCGAATCTTGATTCACAGGCGCGTGGATTGCCTTCGCAAAGCTCACGGCTTTGCGCACCGCCTCGCGGTTGAGCACCGGCAAAGCGCCGGGCAGCCCGAGGCAGGTGGGGCAGACATGCCGATTGGGCGCATCGCCAAAGCTTGTGGGGCAGGAGCAGAAAATCTTGGTTTTGGTGTTGAGCTGAACATGGACTTCGAGCCCGATAATGGTCTCAAACGCGGGCATTGCTGCTCCTTTTGTGTGTATTTTGCCCGCAATGATACCCAAGCTTTGCTGAATCTATTGCATAACGATGCTGCCAATCTGCCCTTGTCGATAGACAACGATTCGCTTTGGCTTGCCCTTGAGCTGCGCCATGATTTTGCCAAAATCAGACACATTGCGCAACAATGTGTTTTCGACTTGCAAAATCACATCGCCCTCTTGCAAGCCTGCGTCATCTGCCCTGCTGTTTGCGCGCACGCTTTGAATCATCACGCCATTGATGTTGGCGGGAATGCGGTAGCTGTTGCGCATTTTTTCGTCCAGATTGCTCACAGTCGCGCCATCGACTTCGTGTTTGCCATCGGCGTTGCTCGCTGTGTTGGCGTTTGCGAGGCGGATTGTCGTTGTCGAAACCTTTTTGTCGCGCATATAGGTAATCTTAATGTCTTCATCGGGCGGATATGTCCCAATCGTGTTGCGCAAATCGTTTGCGCCCTTAATCGCTTGGTTGTCGACTTGCATGATGAGGTCCCAAACCCTAAGCCCCGCTTTGGCAGCAGGGCTGTTGGGCTCAACAGAAATCACGACAGCGCCCTTTTCGCCATTATACGCGCTGCTAATTTCGCTTTTGACATCTTCGATGGCAACGCCGAGGAATCCGCGTTCGACAACGCCCTTGTCAATCAGCGCGAGCGCCACGCGCTTTGCCATATCAGACGGAATCGCAAAGCCGATTCCTGTGTTGTCGCCGCTACGCGAGAGAATCGCCGTGTTGATTCCAACCAATGCGCCGCGGCTGTCAATCAGCGCGCCGCCCGAGTTGCCTTGATTAATCGAAGCGTCTGTTTGGATAAAATTTTCATAGTCATTAATCCCGATTCCGCTCTTGTTGAGCGCCGAGACAATGCCCTGCGTCACGGTTTCGCCGAGCCCAAAGGGGTTGCCAATCGCAAACACGACATCGCCCACGAGGACATCATTGCTGTTTGCAAAATGCAAGAAAGGCAGATTCTTCGCGTCAATCTTAATCACGGCAATGTCGCTCTTTGGGTCTTTGCCGATGACTTTTGCCTGATACTCGCGGCTGTTGTTGGGCAGCGCGACCATGATTTTATCCGCGCCGTCTATAACATGGTTGTTTGTGATGATATAGCCATCGCTGCTGATAATCACGCCGCTACCGAGCGAACGTTCGATTTTGTCTTTGGGCACACCGCGCAACATATCGCCAAAGAATTGGCGAAAGAATGGGTCGTTTAGAATCGGGTGGTTGGGTAGGCTGCCGCCCTTGACTTGCTTTTGAGTCGAGATATTGACAACGCCCTTTGCCGCTTCTTTGATGGCGCCATGATAAGATTGAATTGTGCTTGTTTGGGGCGCTGGGGTAACCCTTTGGCTCACCGAGGGCGCGTTGCTAAGCTCGATTGCAAAGGCAGAACCAAACAAGATGAGACAGAGACTGAAAAAGGCAGTGATTGTTTTCATGTGTTATCCTTAGAAATCATATTGGTACTAAGATTATGCCCTTTGCGGTTGAACAAAGAGTTAATCTAATGATAATTTTGTGCTACAAAGGTTATTCCAAGTTTCTTTAGGTATAATAGGCAAAATCGATGAAAGGGCGCTATATGGTCATCATACCCGCACGTTTGTCTTCAACGCGTTTTGCCCAAA
>CAMXAV010000149.1 GCA_947179285.1 uncultured Helicobacter sp. | reverse complement strand
CTATGTTATGCCTGTCGGCTCGAACATAGACGTTGCGCGCTGTGGCTGGGACGTTTACACGATGAGCAATAGCAGATAAGAGAATCTGGGTTTCTGTCATTGCGAGCGAGCGGCGCGAGCGTGGCAATCAACAAGCAACGAATCCTAGAAGCAATAAGAGATTCCATGCCGTTTGATTGCTTCGCTCGCGCTCTCGCAATGACAAAAGCCAAAATCGCCGCGTAAGCTCGCAATGACAGCTAGAATCTTGCTATCCGCCATTGATGCTAAGCGAAAAAGTTTCCAACCATACTTACAACTTAAACTTATAAAATTTTAATCTTGTATGCGCTATAATGCACGGTTTATCATTGTTAAAAAGGAGAAAAATATGGCGATTATCGTTGGCTTTCCGCGCATTGGCGCACAGAGGGAGCTCAAGAGGGCGCTTGAGAGCTATTGGGGGGGCAAATCTTCTGCGCAAGATTTGCAGGCTGTGGCAAAAGAATTGCGTGCAACGCATTGGAATCATCAAAAAAATCTTGAATATGTTTGTGTGAATGATTTTAGCTTTTATGACAATATGTTAGACATGAGCGTTGCGCTCGGCGCGATTCCAAAGCGCTTTCGGGCGCTCGAGCTTTCGGGGCTAGAACTCTATTTCGCGATGGCGCGCGGCGCAAAGGGCGTTGCGGCGCAAGAGATGACGAAATGGTTCAACACCAACTATCACTATGTCGTTCCCGAGCTCGAGCTTGGCGTTGTGTATCAAATCAATGCCGATAGAATCAAGGAACAATACAACGAGGCAAAGCAGCTTGGCTACAAGCCCAAGATTTCGCTTGTTGGGATTTTCACCTATCTCGCGTTGAGTAAGTTTGTCGATTCGAGCTCGTTTGAGGAGCATTACCATGCGATTAAAAAAGCCTATATCGCGCTGCTCAAAGACATCGCGACTCTCGAGCCAAACGCCAAAGACATCGTGATTCAATGCGATGAGCCCATCTTTGTGCGCGGGCATGATTCGCGCTTCTATCATCTCATCGAGCCTTTCTATAATGAGCTCAAGGCGCTTGGCTTCACGCTCTTTATCAGCAGCTATTTCGAGGAATGCAGCGAGGCTCTCGCGATTCTCGCCAAAACCAACATCGATGGCGTGATTGTCGATTTGGTCTATGGCAGCACGAAGGGGCTCGAGCATTTCAAGGGTAGCAAGAAGAAAATCTATGCTGGGCTTGTCGATGGGCGCAATATTTGGGTAACGCCGCTTGCGAAGCGGCTCGAGGTTGCCAAGCAGCTTCAGGCGCTGCTGCCAAGCGAACAGATTAGCATGAGTTCGTCTTGCTCACTCTTGCATGTCCCCTACACAAAGGCAAACGAGAACAAGCTGCCCGCAAAGCTGCATGCGCATATCGCGTTTGCGATTGAAAAGATTGACGAGATTCTATTGCTCGAATCTGCCTTTAAAGGCGCGCCAAGCAATGCCTCTGCATGGGCAGAAAACGAGCGCATTAGCGCGGAGCGCAGCAGCGCCGCGCAGGGCTTTAGCCTGCCCAATGTCGCAAGCAAGCGTTCCAAGCCCTACACGGAGCGAATCGCGATTCAGCATAAGCTCTTAAACCTTCCGCCGCTGCCCACAACGACTATTGGTTCGTTCCCGCAGAATCCCGACTTGCGCAATCTCCGCCGCGACTTCAAAAAGGGCGTGATTAGCGAGCAAGCCTACAATGACGGAATCAAGGACTATATCCGCGAATGCGTCAAGCTCCAAGAAGATGTGGGGCTCGATGTTTTGGTGCATGGCGAGCCCGAGCGCAACGATATGGTCGAGTATTTTGGCGAGCAAATGGAAGGCTTTGCGTTTAGCCAAAACGCGTGGGTGCAAAGCTATGGCAGCCGTTGCGTCAAGCCGCCCATTATCTATGCCAATGTGAATCGCGCCAAGCCGATGACAGTCGAGTGGATTACCTTCGCGCAGAGCCTGACGACAAAGCCGATGAAGGGCATGCTCACAGGTCCTGTAACGATTCTCAATTGGAGCTTCGTGCGCGATGACATTCCGCGCAAGCTCGTGTGCATGCAGATTGCGCATGAGATTGCCAAAGAAATCGATGATTTGCAAAACGCGGGCGTGAAGATTATCCAAGTCGATGAGGCGGCGTTCAAAGAGGGCTATCCGCTGCGCCGCGAAAAGGTCGCCGACTATGAGCAATGGGCGAGCGAGGCTTTCCGCATTGCGACTGCCGTTGCCAAGCCCGAGACGCAGATTCACACACACATGTGTTATAGCGATTTCAACGATATTATGGATAGCATTCAATCGCTCGATGCCGATGTGATTAGCATCGAATGCGCGCGCAGCGGCAACGAGCTTTTGAAGGCGTTCCAAAAGGTGGGCTATAAGCACGAGGTGGGTCCGGGCGTGTATGACATTCACTCGCCGCAAATCCCCACGACAGACAACATCAAGCGCCAGATTCAGGCATTTTTAGAGGTTCTGCCCAAAGAGCAGCTGTGGATTAACCCCGATTGCGGGCTCAAGACGCGCAAAGACGCCGAGGTGCGCCCGAGCCTTAAGAATATGGTCGATGCTGTGCAGGCGTTGCGCTAGGGGGCGGTGATGCAGCAAGGGGACTTTAGCAACGTTGCCAAGCATTACCACAACCGCCCCGCATACAGTGCGATTCTGCTCGAGAAGCTCATTGCGTGCGTAAACGATTCTGCCAAGCCGCGCAATGCGTTGCAGGTTGTTGAGGTGGGCGCGGGGACGGGCAAGCTTACCAAGATGCTTGCAAACTTCGGCTTGCGCACGCTCGCTGTCGAGCCCAACGACAATATGCGCGAAGAGGGAATCAAATACACGCAAAACACGCAGATAAAATGGCAAAAGGGCAGCGGCGAGCAAACGGGCGTGCCAAGCGACTTTGCCGATTGGGTGATTATGGCAAGCAGTTTTCACTGGACAGACCCAAGCAAGTCGTTGCCCGAGTTTGCGCGGATTCTCAAAGACGGGGGCTATTTTACGGCAATATGGAATCCGCGCAATCTCGTTGCGGGCTCGGTCTTTGCCGAGATAGAAGACGAGATTAAGCGCATTGTACCCGAGCTTAACCGCGTGAGCAGCGGCAGCCAAAACACGAAGAATTGGAACGAAATTTTGGTGAGCACGGGCGATTTTGTCGATTGCATTTTTATGGAATGCGATTATGTCGAGATGATGGACAAAGCCCGCTATATGGGCGCGTGGCACTCGGTGAATGACATTCAAGCCCAAGCGGGCGAGGCGCGCTGGCAGCAGATTCTCGCGATGATTGAAAGCAAGATTTCGGATATGCAGATTGTCGAGATTCCCTATAAAATCCGCGCTTGGAGTGTGCGCAAGAG
>CAMXAV010000148.1 GCA_947179285.1 uncultured Helicobacter sp. | reverse complement strand
GTCTTGCGGAGTTTGCTCCTTTGGCTTGACGATGTTTTCTATGATATAGCCCATCACACTCGCCTTGCTCGGAGCTTGAGAGATGAAATCAAAAAGCCTAAGGATTTTGGGCTCGAGCTTGTCTCTCTGCCCCATTTCGTAGTAGTCGATGAATTTATACACCGTGGGGCGCGAAAGCTCGAGAAATTGTGCCAAATCCACTAGACGCAAATCAATCTCTCTCATCTTGTCTCGCAAGAGTATGGGGGTTGGCATCAAACGCTCCTTTGCAAAGATAGAATCGGTGGGATTCCCAACCGATTCGGAGCACCATGCTAGCATGTTTTACATATTCTGTCAAATGTTTGTTTGCATAAAGTGTAAATTGCCATTGTCATTGCGAGCGAGCGGCGCGAGCACGGCAATCAACCGCGCCGAGCATTCACAGACGGTCGATTGCTTCGGCTTTGCCTCGCAATGACGGTAAGCAAGATTTTAATAAGATTCCAACCGCAGCAGAATCGGGCGCATTTGCCCATTTTGGGCAGGCTACAACCCCATCTTCCCAACATTCAAGATATTGTTCGGGTCAAAGGCGCGTTTGATAGCGCGAAAAAGGTTCATCTCCGCCTCGCTAAACGCGAGCGACATAAACGGCGCTTTGGCAAGCCCGATTCCGTGCTCGCCGCTAAGCGTGCCGCCGAGCTCGACAGCGATTTTGAAAATCTCGGTGATGGCGTCATGCCCCTTTTTCAGCTCGCTCTCGCTGCTCGCATCGACCATCACATTCGTATGCACATTGCCATCGCCCGTGTGCCCAAAGCACGGAATCTTGACATCATACTTACGCGCGACATCATCGATTCGCGAAAGCAGCTCGGGCAGCTTGCTACGCGGCACGGTGATGTCTTCGTTCAGCTTCTTGCTGCCATAAATGCTAATGCTTTGGCTCGCATTGCGGCGCGCAAACCACAGCGCGGCAATCTCGTCTGCCGTGCTCGCGCTGCGAAACTCTGTGCAGCCATTCTCCTCAAATTTTTCCTTTATTTTTTGCATGTCATGCGCAATCTCTGCGTCCAAATTGCCGTCGACATCGGTAATCAGAATCGCGCCAGCATCTGTCGGCAAGCCCTTATGGAATCGCTCCTCGACAGCGCGGATTGTGAGATTGTCGAGAAATTCCATCGCCACAGGCGTAACGCCCGCCGCCATCGTCTTATAGACCGCATGCATTGCGGCATCGATTGTCGGAAACACGCCAAGCGCGCTTTGACGCAGCTTTGGCTTGCTCAAGAGCTTCAGCGTAATCTCGGTAATCACCGCGAGCGTCCCCTCGCTTGCAATGAGGATTCCGGCGACATTATACCCCGCGACATCTTTTATCGTTTTCTTGCCCGCGCGGATAATCTCGCCGTTTGGCAGCACGGCGCGCAAAGCCATGACATAATCCTTCGTGATTCCGTATTTCGCCGCGCGCATGCCGCCCGCGTTCTCGCTCACATTGCCGCCGAGTGTCGAAAAATCCTCGCTCGCAGGGTCGGGCGGGTAGAACAAGCCCTTCTCCTCGACAACCTGCTGAAAATGCTTGTTAATCACGCCGGGCTGCACACGAGCGACCATATTTTCCATATCGATTTCGAGAATCTGGTTCATGTGCTTCTCGAGCGCGAGAATGATTCCGCCGCTCACGGGCAATGCGCCGCCGGTGAAGCCGCTGCCCGCGCCACGCGGCGTAACGAGGATTCGATTCTCGTTGCAATAGCGCAGAATCTGGCTCACATCGTCTTCGTTGCGCGCAAAAACGACAGCGTCTGGCTCATAGCGACAACGCGTGGCGTCATAGCAATAGGCGATTTTATGCGCCGTATCATCAAAACAATTCTCCTCGCCAACGATGGCGCGCAGGGCGGCGATATGCTTGGTTTCCATAATTTTTCCTTGATTTTCCTTAGAGATTTTTTATTTTTGCTCAATCACATCGGCGATGTCTTTGTTTGCGCGGGCAAACTCATGAATGAGGTCATCATAATAGCGATAATAATCGATGACTTGCGGGTCGCGGCGCAAAAAGCCAATCCAGCTGCGTTCCATATTGCCAAGCCGCGAAAAGAAGGGCTTGATTTGCTCTTCATTGCTCGCAATCGTATCGCGCCGCAAAAGCGCAAAAGTCCGACAATCGCGCAGCTCGCCGCTGTTCTCGCGCACCAAATAGACAATGTCTGTCGCATAGGCATTGCAAATCTCGTGGAAATGCTCCATCGTGGGCGCTGCCCTGCCCTGATTCGCCAAAAACGCGGCGAACAAATCGGGGTGCAGCCACTCGATGTTTGGGTATTGCGCCGCAATCGCGCGGTAGACTTGCTGATTGGGCGCAATGATAAAGGCGCGGTTATAGAAGGCGCGCAAGACGACTTGGTCGCCCACTTGCGGCGCAAGCAGCGGGAGCGGCATTGCGCGATTCTCGAATAGCTCGAGCGGACGCAACGCGAGCGTGGCGCGGGAATCTTCGACACGCACAACCACAGCACGTGCGAGCATCATTGTGTGTGTCGAATCGAGCTGATGCAGCACAAAGCCGCTTTCGCCGCGCCGAAGGTTCATCGCGGGCGTGGTGATGGTCTGTTCATGTACCTCGAGAATGGGCAACGAGATTTTGTTTTCAAACGCATGCGCAAGAGCGCCCAAAATGCAGCAGAAAAAAAGAAAGATTCGCATTCTAAGCCTTAGGAAGATATGGGGCTTTTTCGTTCAAAAACCACATGCACGCAAACAGCAGCCCCGATGTCTTGGCGTGGCTAGAATCATAGACAAAGTCGCGGATTTCTGATAGCGGCAGGGCGATGACCTCGATTTGCTCGGTGTCGATTCCGCCGCCCTGCCCTGTTTTGTGCGCCGCACTCACTTCGGCATAGTAGCAATGCTGCTTGCTCGCCGCAAAGCCCACAGACGAATAGAACGAGCAAATCTCGACCAACTCGCTCGCAAGGACGTCATAGCCGCATTCCTCGAACACCTCCTCGCTCGCGATTTGCGCCAAGCTCTTGTCTTTGTCGACAATGCCCGCGCAAAGCTCATAGACGCACGGAATCTGGCTCTTGACAAACAGCGCGGGGCGCATTTGCTTGACAAGAATGAGCGCATTTAGCGATGTGTCATAAATCAGAACACTCACGCTATTGTGCGCTTGGACGATGTCCCACGTGCGTGGCGCGCCATTTTGGGTATAGAAAATGCGATGTGGGCGGATATAGGGCGAATCCCAACATTCCTCGATTTTCTGAATCTGAATATCTGCGGCAGGCTTCACGGCGCGCGATTCTCCGCGCTCTCGCGTGCGGCGATGTATTCTTGGGGCTTTTCATATACGGGCAGATTCTCATGCGAGAGTGCGGCTTGCAGCTCTGCTTTGTAT
>CAMXAV010000147.1 GCA_947179285.1 uncultured Helicobacter sp. | reverse complement strand
TAATCGATGTCTTGACAGCCCAAATCTCCTGCTGCCCACCAACGCCGCCGGCTTGTTTGAGGTAGAATTGGTTGCGCAAATAATATTTGTTGCCTTGCTCATCGAAAATATCGTTGCTGTATCCATAGCTAGGCACGGTAACGGCAGAGCCCACGATTCTGCTGTTTTTGTCTTCTTGCACATCGCCTGTGGGCGCGCGCAAATTGTAGCTATCGGTTGCGAGCCCGAGCGCTTTGGCAAACGAGCCTTCGATGCCAATGGGCATATCCGTATCAGTCGCGTTGCTAATCACAAAGCTCGAGCCCTCGAATCCAGTGCCATCATCAGTGCGTTGCACATCGAGCGTGAGCCCAGCGGTGGCGAGCAAATCGCGCAATTGCGCGACAGTGCGGAATCCTTGCGCCGTAACATTGCCGTCTGCGTCAATCGCATCATCGCCATACACAAAGCGCGTTACATTGGGGTTGGCGATGTATTGCGGGTTGCTGTCGCTAATGTTTTGGTCGGGGTTGAAGTTGGGGTTCTCAACCTGTGCGGGAACGCGGATATTGAATGTCTTGTTGGCGAAAACATCGAGCGTATTGCCGCTGCCATTCTTAAACGAGTTCCAATCTTGCTCAAACACCGCATCGAAATTCACCGAGCCGTCCATATTTGCAAACGCGTTTGCAAGCGTCTTGTTGTTCTCTTTTTCGCCGCGGTTTAGGTTAAAGGCGAGGTTAATCTCGGTTGTGATGTTGGGGCGATAATACACATCTTTTGGAATCTGAATCGGCGAAAGCTCCGAGCCCGTGAGCGCGGCGATGTCTTGTGCATAAGTCGTTCCGCCGACAAATGTGCCGTCTTCGCCGATTTTGCCAAGATTGATTCCATACAGATAATAGCCATCGCTATTGACAATATAGCCTTCAGAATCGCGCGTAAACTGCCCATTGCGTGTGAAAAAGTTTTGTTGGTTTGCTGTGAGCGTTGGGTTGAGGACATCAAATGTCCCCTCCGAATTTTTGCCCACAGTAATCCAACCTCTGCCCGAATAGGCGAAATGGAACTCGCCATTGCTGCTTTTGTATGTCCCATCGCTTGTGTCTGTGGGTGTCGCCGCGACAGCAACGCCGTAGTTGTAGTCGTTGCTAATGGGCGAGCTCGCGTTTTGGTTGAGCTTCGCGATGAACGATTTGAACTCCGATGTGTTCGCCTTGTAGCCCACGGTGTTGGCGTTTGAGATGTTGTTTGATGTTACATCAAGCCCGACTTGATGTGTGAGAATCCCGCTCACGCCGTTAAAAAGTGTCGCATTCATTGTTGCCTCCTCCCCTTGTTATGCTGGTTTCGCGTAGAATTGTGTTGCGCCAAGCATTTGGAAATGGTTGTTGTTTGAATCGGTTACGCCGAGTTTGATGAATGGGATTCCGTTTTGGAACGCCACACCCATAACCTCGCCACGCCCAATCTTGGTTGTCTTCGCGGTTTTGCCATCGCTCTCGTAATTATACTCGGCAGAAATCGCGTATCCGCCCGCCTTGACGGTGTTGCTACTTTGGTCTTTTCCGTCCCATTCAAAGACGATATAGCCCTTTTTGCCGTTCAAATCCACTGCCGCGCCTGTCTCGGGGTCGCGATAATTGGCAAGCTGAATTGTTTTCACAGTCGCGCCGTCAGAATCTTTGATGACGACTTTCGCAAGCTCGTTTCCGCCATTGTCTTTGTCGAGATTAATGGGCTCATCAAAATACAGCTCAAAGGTTTGGCGCTTGCCCACTTGTTCGGCTGAAAGCTCGATTCCTGTGTATTGTGTCTCGGCAATCTTGCCCAAAACGCCGCTTGAATTATACGCGTTGAGCTGCGCGAGCAGAGCCGTAATCTCGTTATTCTCATCAATGCTTGTGCCAAGATTGCCCAAGACATCGCCCATGCTGTCTTGAAACTTCGCGAGCGATTCGGCGCTTTTTGCCATTTTTTCAATCGATTCTGTCATCGATTCGAGCGTCTCTTTCATTTGTTGCTGCATCTCAATCTGCGTCATCATCGCGCTTTGCTCGAGAATCTGGTTGGTCTCCATCGGCGCGGTTGGGTCTTGAGCCTTGAGCTGCTCGAGGAATAGCTTCAAGAACGCGTCTTTGTCAAGCGTGTTGTTGTCGTCTTTGGTCTTGACAGCATGCGAGGGGTTGTCGGTTGGCGATGTGTTTGTCTCTTCGGTCGCGTTGTTGCTGTTATTCGTGCTGCTACTGCTGCTATTGTTTGCACTGCTGCTACTGCTCGTGTTGTTGCTGCTTGTGCTGCTGCCAACAGGCTTATTGAGCCCATCGTCTGTGCTTGTGCCACTCCCGCTGTTTTTGCTGCTGTTTGTGGCGCTGTTGAGCCCGCTGTCTGTGTATGTCTTGTCCTCGTCTTTTTTTGTGGTGTTCACCGTTGGGGTGTTGTAGATTCCACTTGTAACTCCTGAAACGTCTGCCATGTTCAATCCTTTATGCGTATTTTGGTGTGAGCGTGAGCTCTAAGAAGCGCAATTTTTGCATTACGCTATCTGAATTCTTATAAGCTTGCAAGCCAAAAGTGTTCCATGTTTTGCCATTCCCAACAATTTCTTGCGCCATTTCCTGCCTCATCTGCAATTCCTCGAGCGTGGATTCCTCGTGTTCATGCTCATCATGGTGCTGCTGCTCGCCATTTGCGCCGTTTTGCCCGCCTCCGTTGCCTCCGTTGCCGCCGCCTTCGCTAAAGGTGTTGCCATCGGCATCTTGGAACGTCATCTCGACATTCTCATAGCCGATTCCAAACAATTGCTGTTTGAAATCTTGCGCGTTTGCCATAAAGAGCTGCAACGCTTGGGGGTTAGAATGAATCTGCACAATAAGCTGCGCCCCACGTTGCTTGAGTGTTACCTCGACATTGCCGAGATGCTCGGGCGAAAGCTCGATAGAGAGCTTGCTTAGCGGTGGCTTATAGTTGCTAATCCCCTCACGCAACGAGCCCGTGAAGTTGCGCAATGTCTCTTTCGCCGCTGCGCTGCGATAGAGAATGTCGGCTTTGGAATCTATCACAACGGCTTGGGGCATCGCCTCTTTTGGCTGCGTGCTTTGGGTGATTTTTGCGCCCAAAACATCAAGGATTGTCTTGCCCGCGCCCGCACTCGCCGCTTGTTTCTTTGCCTCTGGCGTGAGCAGCGTTGTGTTTTGGTTGTGCAGCTTTTGCGCCTCTTGCTGGCTCGCCTGCTTTTTGTCGTATTCGTTCTGCTCCCATCTAAGCGTTTCGCTCGTTGTGTTTTGGTTGCTGTGCGTTGGGTTGGGGCGCTCATTGCTCGCGTTGTTTTGGCGGTATCTATCCTCGCTCGCGCTCGAACTTTGCGTATTGTTTTGGGAAAGATTCGACGTTTTTGCACTCACCTTTTTAT
>CAMXAV010000146.1 GCA_947179285.1 uncultured Helicobacter sp. | reverse complement strand
GCGCAAGAAGGGCGAAAAGAGATTCCAGCTTGGCAAGCATTGCTATTTCAACAGCGGGCTTTTGCTGCTGCATTACGCGCGCTATTGCGAACAAGATATCGAAAAACAATGCCTTGCATTCATCGAACGATACAAAACCGCTTTTCATGACCAAGACGCGCTAAACGCGGTGCTTGCGGGCAAGGTGTGCTATCTGCCCTTTGCGTACAACTGCATGCCAAGCGTCAAAGCCGATGTTTGGGGCGTAACGTTGCATTTTGCGCCCAAAAGGCAAGAACCGAGCGTGCCCTTTGTGCGCGAGGAATACGAAGACGCGGTGCGCAACCCAAAGATTGCGCATTTTGTGCGTATTAAGCCGTGGAAATCTATCTATGCAAGCCTCGATAAGAATCTGCGCCCCGTGCCCTACCCTCACCGCGCGTTGTGGTGGGAGGTTGCCGCGCAAACGCCTGTGTTTGGCGCGATTCTGCTTGCGCAAAAGGACAATTTCGAGCAAGATTTTGCTGCACATATTGCCACGCTTCAAGGGCGACTTCTCGACAACCACAAGCGCCTTGCGCGCCTGCGCGCGCCATGGAGGTTCATTAGCAACAACCTTAAAAAGCTGCGTTTTTGGAGACATTAGAAATTCATAATCATTTTAATGCTATACTTCAAAAGCCATGACTTTTTGAGACGAGGTGCGGATATGGACTTTTCAGACTTGCGAGCGTGGGCAAGGCAGTTTGGAATCGAATCGCTCGATATTGACGATAGCGCGTTAGCGGGGCTGCAAACGCTCGACTTGAGCAATCGCGCTCTGCGCGAGCTGCCCGAATGTATCGGCACATTGCCAAATTTGCAAAGACTCAATGTCTTTCACAACGAGCTTAGCAGCCTGCCGCAAAGCATTGCCAAGCTGCCGCTGCAAATGCTCGATTTGGGCAACAACCGCTTTGCGAGCTTCCCCACGCAACTCTTTGGCATTGCCTCGCTGCAACATCTCTGGCTCGACCACAACGCGCTACGCGAGCTGCCCGAAGACATCGTGCGCCTTGAGCTGCTGCAAGAACTCTGGGTCAGCCACAACGCGTTGCATTGCCTGCCCGATAGCATCGGCGCGTTGCAACATCTGCATGTTTTGAGCGCAAACAACAACAAGCTCGACAAGCTCCCACGCTCGATGGCAAAGCTGCGGTTGCAAATGCTCAACCTCAACGACAATAGTTTTCATATCTTCCCGCAAGAGATTGCGCGCATCACCACGCTCGAGGAGCTGTGGTTCAACCACAACATCTTGCGTTCGATTCCGCGCATCATTGGCAACCTCAAGAGCCTGCGCGTGCTCGACTGCCGCGAGAATCGCATCACGCGCATTCCCGATTCGATTAAAAATTGCGCAAGCTTGCAGATTCTCGACCTTAATAATAATGAAATCGCGACCCTGCCGCGTGCGCTGTCGTCTTTGCCCTCGTTGCATACATTGTGGTTGAATGGCAATCAGCTCAAGAACTTGCCCACGACCATTGGCGGGCTCAAGCAGCTGCGCATTTTGGGCGTAAATGAGAATCGGTTGCAGAAGATTCCAAGCAATATCCAGTTTTTGCATAATCTTAGCGCTTTGGGGCTTAGCAACAACGCGTTGCGCGAGTTTCCCGAGGCGATTACGAAGCTGCCGCTTGTCGAGCTGCTGCTAAGTGGCAATCCGTTTCGCAAGATTCCAAAAGAGCTTGGCAATTTGCAGAATCTCCAGAGTCTCGAGCTTTGCAACAACGGGCTTTGCGAGTTTCCCGAGGCGATTACCGAGCTTGGCGCGTTGCAAAAGCTGTGGCTGAATGGCAACGCGATTGCGCAGATTCCCGACAGCTTTGGTAACCTTACCAACCTCAACACGTTTGAGATGAATCATAACCGCCTCGAGAGTTTGCCACAAACTTTTGCCAATCTAAACGCGCTCGAGGAGCTCGACCTAAGCCATAATCGCCTCGAGAGCTTGCCCAGCCTCAACCTTTTGCGCTTGCGTAAGCTGAATATCAATAACAATCTCGTGAGCTCGCTACATTGCCTCGCGGGCTGTGCGGCGCTCGAAGAACTCTTTGCCGACAACAACCGCATCGCCGAGCTTGGGCAAAGCTTTTTTAGCCTACACAATCTCTTGGGTATGAGCCTCGCAAACAATGCGATTACGGCGATTCCAAATACGATTGCACAACTACAAAAAATTGTTGGAATCAATCTCACGAGCAACGCAATCCGTTCGCTGCCGCCCGAGATGGGCAATCTGCCCTTCTTGACGATTCTGTGGCTCGGGAATAATCGGCTTGTCGATATTCCCGATTCTCTTGGTCAGCTTTCGCGGCTTGAATATTTCAACCTCTCCAACAACCCCTTGCAGCTTTTGCGCGCGCCCATCATCGCCAAAAAGCCGCAACTCTAGGCAACGCAATGAAACTCGCCGCTTTGCAATGGGTGATACGCGAATGGGCAAAATACCAATATTTGCAGCACATCAAGCGGGTTGGCGACAATCTCTTTGCATTGCAGCTTGATAAAGATTGTTATTATATCGACCTCACGCGCGGACGTTCGACAATCTTTGTCGCGCCATCGTTTCTCGCGGCAAAGACCTATCAGGCGCCGTTTGACCTCACGCTCGCCAAGCTCTGCAACCGCGCCAAAATCGAGGGAATCGAGGGCGATGGGCAGAATCGGATTTTGCGACTTCATCTGTCGCAAAAGGGTAGCTACAAACATGAATATTATACTTTGCAATTTGAATGCACAGGGCGCAACACCAACGCGATTCTATTGCGTGGCAATGTCGTCATAGACGCCTTGCGGCACATCAAGCAATCATGCCGCCCTGTGAAAATTGGCACAACGCTCGCACCGCTGCCCCAGCCCGCGCAGCCGTTGCGCGAATCGCCGCTACCCGACATGGAATTTATGGAATTTTTGCAATATAATTATGCACAAATCATGCAACAACAGCTGCACAACGCGCAAAGCAACGCGATTGCCCAGATGGATAAAAAAATAGCAAAGGTGCAAGATTTGCTCGATTCGCTCCACGATTCAAAGCAGCTTGCGACAAAGGCTGTCGAGATTCAAAGCCACGCCAAGCTGTTGCTATCGCAGCTGCACACATTGCAACCGCCGATTCGACAACAATTGTCGCTTGTGGATTTCTCGGGCTCGGCGCATGTGGTGCAAATCCCCGAAGAAGCGCAGAGCTATTCGCATGCCGCGCAGATTCTGTTTGCGCAGGCAAAAAAGCTTGCGCAACGCGCGCAAAATACGCATATCCAAGCCGAATTTCTCGCGAGCAAGCTCGACTTTTTGCGACAGCAAAAGACGCTTGTTGGCGCGGCGACAAACCTTGCCGATATTGCAATCTACACGCAGCAACAGGC
>CAMXAV010000145.1 GCA_947179285.1 uncultured Helicobacter sp. | reverse complement strand
CCCCCCCCCCCCCCCCCCCCCCCCCCCCCCCCCCCCCCCCCCCCCCCCCCCCGCAGTTGCTCATATATAGCAATGCGCAACGGCTCGAATATTTTGGCTTTGGCGATGTTGTGCCTCTTGATTTTGTTGCAAGCAACAGCGGAGGCGCGGCGCGTTGGTATTGCAAGGCATGCGCGGCGCAACGTTTCGCAAAGCTCGATGAGGCAAAAAGAGACATGATTGCAGAGGCAATGCGGCAGCTTGAGGCATGGTGTGGCTTGCAACAGCAGAACATGGCAGCCCACAAGGTGAGCGAAGACGACCTCATCGCCTATCTTGCCGCCAACCCAGCGCTTTTTGCGCGGCTCGCAAAGGCTTTGGAATACGAAACAAGCATCGTTCGCCTCCAAGCGCCAAAGATTTTTGCGCAATGGCGATTCTATGCGCAATTTTTGGCGCGTTTGCGCACAATGCCAACACAACAAAACCAAACATGATAAGGAAACACCAATGCTACAAACCGAGATTCTTGGCGATTCGCTCGTGCGCATGGGCTGCGAAGACTTTAGTGGCGTGCCGTGCAGCTTTCTTGCGCCGTTGTTTAATTACGCGCTCAACAATGGGCGCTTCACGATGGCAAACAACGAAGGAGACGCCGTGGCGCTCGCCAGCGGCATTAGCCTTGCGCATTTGCGCAGCAGCCCGCCGCGTTTTGGCGTGGTGCTGTTGCAAAACAGCGGGCTGTGCAACGCCCTAAGCCCGCTCACGAGCCTCAATGAGCCCTTCGCAATCCCCATTTTGGGCTTCGTCTCGTTGCGCGGCGAGCGCGATTCAAGCGGGCGCAACACAGACGAGCCGCAGCACAACATCATGGGCGCAATCACCGACAAGCTCCTCGCGCTATGCGAGATAGAATCGATGTTCCTCACCGATGAGCCAAGCGCGCTGCAATCCCAGCTTGCGCATGCGCAGGGCGTCTTGCAAAGCGGCAAGAGCTTCTTTTTTGTCGTGCGCAAAGCCTGCCTTGCGTCCGTTGCCTTGCAACAAGCGCCAAAGCAAGATTCTGCGCTGCCCACGCGCCTCGCTGCGCTTGCGTGCGTTCAGAATCTCGCGCAAAATCGCGCCGTTGTGCTCGCGACAACGGGCAAGACGGGGCGCGAACTCTATGAGCTTGGCGATTTGCAAAATCAGCTTTATATGGTTGGGTCGATGGGTTGCGTGGGCACATTTGGCGTTGGAATCGCGCAAAAAAGCAGCCGCAAAGTCATCGCGATTGATGGCGATGGCGCGGCGCTCATGCGGCTTGGCGCGTTTGCGATGAACGCGCAGATTGCGCGCGAGAAAAACGCGGGCAATTTCTGCCATATTCTGTGCGACAACCAGAGCCACGACAGCACGGGCGGGCAGCAGAGCCTCTCGCCCTTTGTCGACTTCGCCGCTGTGGCGCGGGCTTGTGGCTATGCGCATGCGCGGCTTTGCGCGAATCTCGAGGAGCTCGAACGCGAGATTCAAGGCTTTCTTGCCCAAAGCGCGGGCGGGGCGGTGTTTTTGACGTTGCGAATCCAAGGGGGGAGCAAGAAGGATTTATCGCGCCCAAAAATCACCCCGCGCGAGGTCGCAGAGCGCCTGTTTGGCTTCTTGGAGCGCTGATGTTTGCCTACCACAACCCCGTGCGAGTCGTGTTCGATTCCACATTAGAATCGGCACTCTCCGCGCTCGCACATAAGGGCGCGATTCTGCTGCTCATCTCGCATAGCCTCGCGCAACGTGGGCTTGTTCGTGTCGTGCGTGCGCATGCAAACATCGTGCAAGTCATCGATTCGATTGCGCCCAATCCCGAGCTTTCTGCGCTCCAAGCGCTCAAAAGCTCGCTGAAGCCCCATGACGCGATTCTTGCCATTGGTGGCGGGAGCGTGATGGACAGCGCGAAATTTTTAAGTTTATGCGGCGATGTTGTGGCGCAAAATGGCGCGCTTGCGGTGCAAAACCATGCGGGCAGTGTGCCCATTTTCGCGTTCCCCTCAACGGCGGGCAGCGGCTCGGAGCTCACGCCGTGGGCGACAATCTGGGACAAGGCGCATGAGCGTAAATATTCACTGCATGATTCCTGCCTCTTTCCGCATTCTGCGTTCTATGTCCCCGAGCTCACATTGAGCCTGCCGCTTTTGCCAAGTGTGCATAGCGCGCTCGATAGCCTAAGCCACGCGTTTGAATCGGTTTGGAACAAAAACGCAAACCCGATTGCGACAACGCATGCGCTCGAATCGATTCGCCTGACGCTCGACAATCTCCCGATTCTCGCGCAGAATCTGCACGACATGCACGCCCGCGCAACGCAAATGCGCGCGAGCATGCACGCAGCGCTTGCGTTTTGCAGCACGCAAACGGCGCTTGCGCATGCCATCAGCTACCCGCTCACAATGCGTCTTGGCTTGCCGCATGGGCTTGCGTGCAGCTTCACGTTGCCTCTGCTTTTGCGGCATTGTGAAGAGGAGGCACAGCGTTTGCTTGCACCTTTTCAGTCGCGACTCGAGCGGCTTTTTGAGACATTGCAGATTGCAACTAATCCATGTGATTATGGTATCACAAAAGATTTTGCGCATGCAATCTTTCGGAATCTCAACGCACGTGCGCAAAATGCGCGGCTCGATGTTGGCGCTATTTATCATGAATTTATCAATTTTTGCAAGTAAGCTTATATTGTTCTGTTAACCAGAATCGAGTCAGTTATTAGCAAAAATTATGATAGAATTTCGCTTTTGAAAAGGGGGAAATATGAGCTTTATTTCAGGGTTAAAGATTGGTACAAAGGTGATTTTAGCTATTGTCGCCGCTGTGCTTGTTTGTTTGGCAACAATGGTGATTTATATCAACATCTACTCATCGAATCTATTGCGCGATGAGGCGCAAAAGTTGCTCTATAATTCTGCAAAACGTTCGGCAAACTTGCTTCAGGGCTATATCAACGAAAGCTATGCGTCTCTTGGCGCAAGTCATCAGAATGTCCAGAGCCTGCTTGATAGAGGCATGGTCGATGAGAGAATCCTCGAAGATAGTGTCAAACACATGATAGATTCGAATCGTTGGTCGCTCTATGGCTATCTCTATCTCAAAAACACGACTGCTACCAACCCCAAGAGTGCGTTTGGGCAAGATTTGCTCATCAACGCTGTCGACCGCAACCCCGATAAGTCGGGGGGAGTAGAACTCCTAGATGCCGATGAGGATATTTTCTTGCTCAAGGGATTCCAAGAAGCCATGCAAACGGGCAAGGTTGCCGTGGGGACACCGCGCATACTGCACCTCGACAATCGCCAACTCTACATCGTCTCGATGCAACTGCCTCTTGTCAATAAACGTGGAGATGTCGTTGGTGTGATTGGAGTGCTGTGTGATATTGAGCTGATTTCAATCGCCATCACCAGCCCAAGA
>CAMXAV010000144.1 GCA_947179285.1 uncultured Helicobacter sp. | reverse complement strand
CATACGAGATGCTCAGGAGTCTCGTGGGCTCGGAGAGGTGTATAAGATACAGAGGGTGTGAAGCTGATAGAGTTGTTTTTCCAAAAGGTGAAGCTTCGTGGTATGAGTTTATGCCCGAGTATTGGGAGGCAAATTGTGGGGACAAAAAATATGTTTGTCAGCCCACAACAGGTTTGCCATTGTTTCACACGCCAAGCGCGAAGTGCACAGAAATAGCCACTTCTAGCACTCGCTAACTTCTCGCCTCTGAATGTGCCTTTGTGGCGCATTCGGGCATTATGCCATTTTTGAATCCCCATTCCATTTGTCCCTAAAACTTTGACGATTTAAAATGATGATAGCTACGAATCTTTTGCCGTTTTTGCCCAAGTCATGGCATTCTAAGCCCACAAAGGCTAGAATCGAAAAAAGGAAAAGATATGGAACAGATTTTATTGCAAAATCTCGATGAGGTGCAAAATGTCGAAAACCGCGTGCGTATGCGCGCTGGCGGCGCGCAAAGTCGGGCTGTTGTCGTGTTTGGTAGCGCGCGCGTGAGCGCAGATTCGCAAAGCTATGTTGAGGCGCTTGGAGCGAGCGCGGAGCTCGCGCGGCGCGGGTATTTTATCGTTACGGGCGGTGGGTATGGAATTATGGAAGCGGCGAATCGGGGCGCAAAAGACGGCGGGGCGCTCTCTGTGGGGCTCAACATCTCGCTGCCGCACGAGGAGATTCCCAATTCTTATCTCGATGTGAGCGTGCAATTTCATGATTTTTGGTTGCGCAAGATGTTTTTTGAGCACATCGCAAGCGCGTTTGTGCTGTTTGCGGGCGGCTTTGGGACGCTCGATGAGCTGTTTGATGTGCTCGTGCTGATTCAGACGCAAAAGCGCACGCGCCGCCCGATTGTGCTGTTTGGCAAAGAGTTTTGGTCGCCGCTTGTGGGCTTTTTTAGGCAATCGTTGCTTGCGCATTCATGCATTGAGCAGGGCGAGCTAGAGTTGGTTAAGATTGTCGAGAATCGCTCGGAGCTTTTGTCGATTCTGCTTGGAGAATCGCGTGAATCTGCGGGTAGTGGTCGATGAGCTTTGCGCATGAGAAACTAAATTTTTATGCGCATACAGCCCGCGACATCGCCAACAACATTCTTGTATTCCCTAAGCGCATGCACGATGTGCTGCATCGTTGCCAAATCTGTCTCGAACAAAGAGGCGAGGAATGCGTCCATGTTTGCGCATTTTTGGAATTTTTCGTATTGCTTGTAATCGCGCGCATAATCGTCCCAACGCCAAAGAATGTTCGCGCACATCGCCTGCTGGATTTGCGCGGGTGAGATTTTATTCCCATTGTTGTTTTTGATGATTTGTCTCACTCGCTTGATAGTTTCTAGGAAATATCCCTTAGCATGGCTTATCTCGCTAGCTTGCGGCATTTTCAAAGTCCCTAGCTGCTTCTGCAATGCCCCTGCCAAACGCGACAATCTCGACATCTTGCAACGAAGGATTCGCGCCAACATTTTCCATAAAGTCTTTATCAAGCAAATTTTCAATCAACGTTTTGAGCGCGAGGGACGAGAAAAAGACATCTTCATCAAATGGCTTAAACGCGCCGCTTTGCTGCATGCGCTCGTTTGCGATGGTGCATACATTGTCTAATTTTTTGATAAAGCTTTGGAGAATCTCGCGCGATTGCGAATCGCCAATATATTCTTGCTGATTTGCCAACAGCCTAAAAAACAATGTGTTGCTGCTCAACACGCTTCCGCAAAGCGAGGCATACGACAAAGATTCTTGTTGCAAAATGCTTTGTTGTGCGCTTGGCGCTTGGATATGGTGTATGGATTGATTGCTAAAAGAATCCGCAGATAAGGCGGCTGCACAGACAAGCGAACCAATGATGTTGGCAAAACTCATGCGATGTCCTTTGTGTTGAGATTATCGACAAATGTGTGGTTTTTATTATAGCATAATCAAGGCGGCGTTAAAGCTAGCTGATTTTCGCTGATTCTGCTTGGAGAATCGCGTGAATCTGCGGGTAGTGGTCGATGAGCTTTTTGATTTGTTTGTCATTAAATTTGTGGTAAATATTGTCTTTCACAAGCGCGACTTTTTGCGAAACCATCGTGGGCAAGGTGCGCTCGGGCGCGTCCAAAAACAGAATCTCGCGCCCTGCTAGAAGCTCCATTCCCCAAAGCCAAATATCATCAGCCTTCGGGCAAAGCTCGGTGTAGAGGTCTTTGCGGCAGACATCGCCAAAAAAGCAATGCGGTGGGTAGAGCACGCCGCCAACGCCTGTGGCGAAGTTCAGCATCGATGGGTTGGCGAAGTTGTTGCTATGATGCGCATGCAGCCAGCGATTGTAGGGCAGGGGGTAGGCACTCTCATCGAGCAAGATGCGGTGCACGCGGTGCGCGACAATCGACTCGGGGCTTTTGGCGTGCATGTCGAGCAGCTTGCGCAGCCATTGTGCGCTGTAATATTGGTCATCATCGCATGTAACGATAATCGAATCGGGAAAGCGCGCGAGCGTGGGCATGATTTTGAGATACGAAAAGGTGCTATCTTCGTTCCACGCGACCTCGAGCCCGAGTTTTTGCAGCTCGAGAATCTCTTGGGGCAGCTGTTTATTGGCAAACTCGGCAAGCGAGAGGTTGAGGATAATGCGATGAGGCAGGGATTCTTGCAAGAACAGCGACAACAACGACCAGCCCACCGTGCGAATGCGTGCGGGGAAGGTTGTGAGCGAGACGATGATTTCGGGTTCGTTCTCTTTTGGCGCAGGCAGGCTCGGGCGAGAATCGAGCAACATCAAGAAGTTGCGGCGAGCCCTTTTGATGTCAAAAAATGGGCGATGGTTGAGCCTTGAGCGCAGGTTCTTGTGCCATCGCCGAAGAGAATCCCATAATCCCTCGTGAATCATGCGTGTTCATCGCCTGTTAGTCGGCTTGCATACGCGTATAAGAGGGGGTGTCGAGGTCGTCTGTGTCGCCTCCGCTCACGCGTCTTAGTTGCGTGATGATTTTTTTGGGCGTTGGGGCGGGCACAGGCGCGCTTGGTTGCGGAAGCTTGAGCTGCGGCTCGTTGAACTTGCGCTCGCTCTCAAGCCCCGTAACGACAACGGTAACTTCAAAGCTATCTTTGGGCATGTCGGGGTCGGAGTATGTCCCAAAGAACACATCGGCATTTTCATCGAGCATTTCTTGGACTTTGTCCATTGCCTCTTGGATTTCGTAGAATGAATAATCGGGGTGGATATGGAAATGCGCAATCAAGCCGCGCGCGCCGTTTATCGAGAGGTTGTCGAACAATGGGGATTCGATAGCGTTGCGAATCGCGTCAAACGCGCCTATTTCGTTGTTTGCCTCGCCCATTCCCATGAGCGCTGTGCCTTTGTGCTCCATCGCTGTGCGCATGTCGGCGAAGTCGTCGTTGA
>CAMXAV010000143.1 GCA_947179285.1 uncultured Helicobacter sp. | reverse complement strand
TCCAAAAAAGTTTTTGCAAAAATGGCACAAAAAGTCTTGACAAGGAGGGGGGAAATGTGTATAATACGCGGTTAGAAAAAAGGCGAAAGTTTTTTTGTTGTTTTACATAGTAATTGCACGTGAGCGCAAGCGTGGCGCGCGGAAGCGAGCGCGCATGGCGGTGTCATTGCGAGCGAGCGGCGCGAGCGAAGCAATCAACCGTGCTTGGTTACCCAAAGGTGTTGATTGCCACGAGGCTAGCGCCTCTCGCAATGACAATGTAAAGCAATGTTTTATGCCCCCGCACAGAATCTTTGCCCAAAGATTGTGTGCTAGGGCATTCTAGCAAGTTGGTTCAAGTTTCCTCCTTGAATCATTGCATTCCTTAGCTTGTTTGAGATTCTCAAACAATGGCGGTTTGAATGTTTCTTTCAGGTGTCTGTTTGTGGAAACGGACATTTGACTTTGTTGTTTGCAATTGTAGTGCCCATTTTGCGTCATTGCGTTCTCATTGTCATTGCGAGCAAGTGTAACGAGCGTGGCAATCAACGATTCGGGGCGACCCATACGGTTGATTGCTTCGGGCGATGCCCTCGCAATGACACAATGTGATGTGCGACTAAAGTCGCACCTCCGTTGTCATGGTAGCAATGACGCATACCCGTCTTTGTCATGTTGAGGCGATAGCCGAAACATCTCAAAAGAGATTCTTCACCTGCAAAGCAGGTTCAGAATGACAAATGACATGAGATTCTTCAGCCTAACGGCTTCAGAATGACAAATGGCGAATCACTGCACCCAACACTGCCCAAGAATCACAAAAACCAACAACCTGTCATTCCTCTTCAATGTTCGTGTATGTTCCACAGCAGCACAATGTAACCTAAAATCTCATATAAGGAGCCACAATGGCAACAGCAAATCAAGTTTCACAACTCTTTGTTGCACTCTACAATCGAGCGATTGACGGAGTTACCGCGCAACAATACGGCGGGCGCGCTTATAATCAAAGCTTCATCTCTGAAGTGATTGGTCTCACCCCTGCCTTGCGCACAATGACAAACCAAGAATTTGTTGAGCTTGTCTATAAAAACGCTCTTGGCAAAGACAACAACAGCGACAAAGAAGGCATTGATTACTGGGTGTCTCAAGCGAACGAAAACAACTGGAGACGCGAAGAGCTCACCGACAATTTGCTCAAGAGCATCAACGCATGGGCTGACCAAAACGCCGACACAACAGGGCTCACTCAAGCGCAAATCACACTTGGCAGCCAAGGCGCAACAGTCTTCCGCACCAAAGTCGCAATCGCCGAGCAAGCAGCGACAACCGTTGGCGGGCAAGCAGACACCTATGCGCTCACATTCGGTAGCGGGCTTGAAGATGTTACAATCCTCAACTACAACACAACCCGCGAAAACAACAGCAAAATCTTGCAAGGCATCGCAGCACGCAATCCATTGGCGCAAAGCGGCGGCGCAACAGTCGCGCTTGGTTTGAACCCCGACACAGGCGAAGGGCAAGAAAACTTCCTCGCTCCTGGCGACCCAAATATCCCCCAAGCAGCAAGCGGCAGCACGTATGTCTACAAAACAAGCACTGATTTTGATGATGTCGTTACAGGCACTGTTGCAAAAACAGACCCAACCTTCACAGGCGACACACAAATCGATGCAGGCGCAGGCAACGACACCTTGAAGCTTAGCATGAGCACAGACTTCACAGGGCTAAGCGGCGATGGACGCGTTACAGGCGTAGAGCGAATCGAGCTCACCAACACAACCGTTAACGACAACGTAACCTTCAACGCAAGCGGAATCCGCGATGTTTATACCTATGTCTTGAACGGCGCAAATGGTATCAACCTCACAAACGTTGCCTACAATGAATACCTCCTCATCGAGATGAACAACATCAAGAGCACAGGAAACACAACAGGCAGCAGCGGCGCAAGCACAGCCCAAAATGGTGGTGTAACTCAAATCACATTCGACACAACCCCAACAGGTGGTCGCCTTGATTTGAACTTCAACAGCGTTGGCTACGATTCAACCGACAACCGCATTAGCAATCACGACATCTTGTTTGGAATCGGCAGCGGAACAGCGATTGACCCAAGCGGCAGCGCCGATGATTTCGCAAACCAAGCAGCAGGTATTGGGATTTTGAATATCGCCCTTACAGGCAACAACTATGCGGACATCGTCAACACTGGTGTGAACCGAATCACCGTTGGCGGCAATGGTAGCCTCACAACCAACCTTTCACGTGGTGTTACATACTTCAACGGAACAAACGCAACAGGCGCGTTGAACATCACAGCAACAGACCTCAAAGAAGCTGGCGAAAACGGCAGCAACATCTTTGAATACTTCGCAACAGGTAGCGCTGATGATAAAGTCCATATCGCTGTTGAGCGCCTCGGGCAAAACGCAAGCGTCAATCTTGGGCTTGGCAACGACACCTTGACATTGAGCGGGCAAGTCGACCACGAAGCACGCAAGCAGTTCTACAACTTCAACACAATCGAAAACCTCGTGTTTGGCGAGCTCACAGGCGATGCGTTGCTTATCGATTTGGGTACAACAGTGGTTACAACACCCCAAGACCCAATCATCAGCGGAAGCGGCTCTAAGAAAACCGAGATTCCTCAACCCGACATCGTTACAACAACCCAAGACAGAAGCGCAAACCTTCAAACCATTACCTTTGAAGACGGCGCGAGCGTTCAGCTTACATCTTTGGGCAAAAAAGACCTCAAAGTTACCTACAACGGCACACAAGACGACCAAAAAGTATTGGTAGATACCGAAGGCACTGTGAATCTCGTTTTGCAAGGTAGCGATGCAGGCGCGAGCGGAACAGGCGTTAAAGGTGGCGGTTTTGTGAACCTAAGCAACGCAAAAGCTGTCAATATCGACCTCACAGGGCAAGGCTTCGAGGGCTTCTTGAGCGCTGGTAATGCTGCTGATTTGGCAATCAACAACTACACTGGCGACAAAAAACTCAAGCTCAAAGCAAACACAACAACAGAGAAAAACGACCTTAGCTCTGTTGTGAACCTCACAATCGACACAGAGGCTCAAGACATCAACGCTTCTGGCGCTTCAAGCACAGCGCATTCTGTCGACATCGAAAACGCAGACCTTGCGAGCATCAAAAACATCACGCTCAAAGGCACAGGCGGCGTGAAACTCGGCGAGCTTGCCAACAAAGAGGGCATCACAATCGCTGGTGCAAATTACAGCGGACGCCTCGACACAGGCAACATCTATGCAGGACCCGGACCACTTAGCATCACCACAAAAGGCGCTATCACAACCGGCAACCTCACAGGCAACAACATCACGATTGACCTTAGCAAAAATATTACCACCACAGAGGGGCAATATAATAATAACATTGGCACAATCTATGTTGAGCGCGTAGATGCGACAAACAGCAGT
>CAMXAV010000142.1 GCA_947179285.1 uncultured Helicobacter sp. | reverse complement strand
GCGGCGCTAGCGGGCGTGAATGAGATTTTGTTCGCGCTCGTGGCGATTTCGGCGCTGTTGCTTGCCGTGTTTTTGCCCCTCGCCGTTATGGACGGCATTGTGGGGCGCTTTTTCACCTCGTTTGGGCTCTCTGTGGTCGTGGCAATCGTGATTTCCTTTGTCGTTGTGGTGAGCTTTATGCCCATGCTCGCCTCGCGCCTGTTGCGCGAGCGCCCGCCCTCGCGCTTTTTTGTCGCGACACAAAGGTTTTTCGAGAATCTTGAGACAACGTATACATTATTATTACGTTTCGTTTTGAGCCACAAGCTCGTGAGCCTGCTGTGCGTCTTCGCATTATTTATGTTTTCTTTGTTTGTGCTCTCGCGCCTTAGCATCGAGTTTTTGCCTAGCGAGGACAAGAGCGAATTTGACATCAAAATCATCGCCAAGCCGGGCATTTCGTTACAGGCGATGCAGCGGCTTGGGTTGCAGGTGCAAGATGAGGGCGATAAACACGAGGGTGTGGATTATAGCCTGCTGCTCATCGGCTACACCGCCGAGCAAAAAATCCACGAGGCAAAGATTCGCGTGGCGCTGATTGAGCGAAAAAAGCGCCCGCCTCAAGAGCAGATTATGAATAGTTTGCGTGAAAATCTCGTAAAGATTGCAAATGAATCTAATGTACGTATTAACCTTGTCGAGATTCCGCCCATTAGTCTTGGCGATGACGATTCGCCCTTGCAGGTTGCCATTTCTGCCTATGATGATGTTGCGCTCGAGCAATCCAAAAAAGCGCTCATCGCGCTTTTGAGCGCGCACCCAAAGATGACCGATGTACACACCAACGCGCAACCGCAGAAGCCGCAGATCACGTTGCGTGTCGACAGAGCCGAAGCCAATCGGTTGGGGATTAGCGCGTTTGATGTTGCGCTTGCGTTGCGCAATGCCTTCAGCGGGGCGCAAGAGATTTCAATCTATAAAGAACATGGCAAAGAATACGACATTATTTTACGCAATGCAGATTCCATGCGCGCAAATCTTGACAATTTACATGCCGTGCAATTGCGTAATGCAAAGAATGAAACGATTTTTCTCGAAGGACTCGTGAGCTTTGAGGAAAGTGAGGGCATTACGGCGATTAAACGTTATGATAGGCAGCATAGCGTTACCGTTGCGGCAAACTTTTTGCCCGATTTCACGCTTGGCGATGCAGTCGCGTTTGTGCAAGAGCATGTGAGCGGCGAAAACGGCTGGCTGGCGGGCAGGGCGCATTATGTCATCGAGGGCTATGGGCGGTTTTTGCAAGAAACAACCGCAGCCTTTGTTGTCGCCATGCTCACAGCAGCAGTTTTGATTTATTTTATTCTCGCGAGCCTGTATGAATCGATTCTGCAACCACTTATCATTATGATAACCCTGCCGCTTAGCTTCACGGGCGCGTTTTTGGGGCTGTGGCTGTTTGGCGAAAACCTAAGCCTCTTTAGCCTGATGGGGCTCATGCTGCTCATGGGGCTCGTGGGCAAGAATGCGACTTTGATTGTCGATGTTGCCAACATGCATGTCAAGCAGGGAATCGCGCACCACGAGGCGATTGTGCGCGCGGGCAAGGAGCGCTTGCGTCCCATTCTCATGACCACTCTCGCGATGGTGTTTGGCATGATTCCGCTCGCAAGCAGCAGCGGCGCGGGCTCTGCGTTCAAGTCGCCGCTTGGAATCACCGTGATTGGCGGGCTTTTGATTGCGATGTTCCTAAGCCTCTTGGTCGTGCCGATTCTCTATCATCTGATTGACCCGCTCGATTCGCGGTTGCGCAAACTCTATGCATAGACCACTCGGCGCGTTTAGCCTCATCGAAATGCTCTTTGTGCTTTTACTGCTCTCTTTGGGCTTTGTGCTGCCACAAATCGCCGATACATCTCTCGAAAAAGCAAAGATTCAGATTATGAATGATTTACGTTTTACGCGCAACCTCGCCACAAAAGACGAGAGGCAGACATTGCGCAATTTCAATCAGGCATGGGATTCTCAAGCTCAAGCGGAAGTGAACGCAGCAGACATGCAGGCATGGCGTTTGCAATTTCATACGATTTCAAACAAAGTTGAAGGGTATGTTGGCACAACATATTCAATCTTTGCAAAACGTCCGCGAAAAAATGGCTCGATTGACAATAAACCTATGGGAATCGTGAGCATTGCGCGCAATCCCTTCAATGGCACTTGTCTTTCCTGGTATAATTATGGCGATTTGCCGCTTGAATGCCGCGATATTCGCGATGAAAGGCTCAAGATTGAGCAAAAATATGGAATCACAAATGTACGTTTTGTTTGGAACACAAAGGGTTGCACGGCGACACACAAAACATTGCATTTCGATTCTCTTGGGCGCATCTATTGCGGCACATCGAAGCTCGTTTTGGTCGGCAACGATGCGCGCATTGTGCTCGAGAGCAAAAAAGGGCAAATTGAAATTAAATTACAGGAATTGTGAGGAAAAAGATGTATTTTATCCAAAATATTGCAGAAATGAAAAATCTTGCGCAGCAATGGCGCAAAGAAGGCTTAGGCATTGGCTTTGTGCCGACTATGGGGGCGCTGCATGCGGGGCATGTGTCGCTTATGGAGCGCGCAAAAGAGAACGAGCGCCGCATAGTCTCGGTGTTTGTCAATCCGCGACAATTTGGCGCAAACGAGGATTTTTCGCGCTACCCGCGCACGCTCGAGACGGATTGCGCGTTGTGCGAGAAGCAGGGCATCGATGCCGTTTTTGCGCCCAATGCCAAAGAGCTCTATGCGTTTGCGGACGGCGTGAAGATTGTTGCGCCAAAGCCGATGTCGAGCGTGCTCGAGGGCGCGGCGCGCCCGGGGCATTTTGATGGTGTGCTCGATGTGCTCGCGCGCCTGTTTCATATTGTGCAGCCGCACAAAGCCTATTTTGGGCGCAAAGACGCGCAACAATTGCTGATTGTGCGGCAGATGGTCGCCGAATTGTTTTGGGACATCGAGATTGTGGGCTGCCCGATTGTACGTGATTTTAAGGGTTTGGCTTTGAGCTCAAGAAATGCTTATTTAAGCGAACAAGGCTATTACCAAGCCTTGCAGATTGCCCGCGCGACTAAGGCGCTCGAAGACGCGATTGCCAAAGGCAGCAGAGACGCGCATAGCCTGCTCGCAACCGCGCGCGCGATTCTTTCCCCATTGCAAATTGATTATCTCATGGCTGTCGATTATATGTTAAATGAAGTCGAAATTTTACAAAATAATGCAAGTTTGATTGTTATGGCTGTGAATGTCGAAAATGTGCGCCTGCTCGATAATGTTTGGGTTTGAGTTGTGTTTTATTTTATTATGCATGCGTGGCATTAGTCGTGCGTTTGGTTTATCTTGTCATTGCGAGCTTACGCGAAGCAATCAACCGTGTTGGGATTCTTTTTGAGATTCTTTGCTTGTTGATTGCCACGCTCGTGCCGCTCGCTG
>CAMXAV010000141.1 GCA_947179285.1 uncultured Helicobacter sp. | reverse complement strand
AGTTGCAGGGGCTGGGGCTCACGCGCGAGGAAATCGCTGCGTTTGCGCAAAAATTCCATTTGTCCGAAGACAAGAGCAAGGTTTTTAATTTCTTAGTTGACGATGGGCTTTTGCAAATGCGACTCAAAGAGTTTATGGACGAGCGCAAAACAGAGGCGAAAGTCAGGGAGTTTGCAAATGAGCATACCAGCAGCGTGGAAGTCGTTTAGCCAAGCGCAAATCTTGCAAGCGTTTGAGCAAAAACTCTACAAATACGCGCCATTGTTTGACCGCGACATTTTGCGCGAGGCATTGCGCGGATTTCGGCGCAGCACGATTTACCAAATCTATGTCGAGTGTTTGTATGAAAAGTTTTGCACGCTCGGCAAGGTTTTGCAAATCTGCAACTTACGACGTGAGCAAGAAAAAAGCGAACAGGCAGAAATTGAGGCAAAAAGATATGCGCAAAAAATTGCCCAAAGCTGTGTCGAGATTCCTGATGAGGAAACCTACGAAGACGAAGAGGGCGAACACACATTCAGCACAAAGGCGCTTGCGATGATGAGCGAGATTGTGGCGCATGTGCCTATTGCAGAAGCAGTAGAAGCAGAAGAGGTTTGCCATTATCCCTCTTCCCTTGTGGAGATTCCAAACTCCCCCTCCCTTGCGGAGGGGGTTGGGGGTGGGTCATTGCGCGCCCCTTCCGTGCCGCTTGATTCACGAGCTGCGCATATTGTTGCGCGCTCGTTTTATTGCAATGATGTTGCGTTGGAGAACACAGCATGAACGACAAAGTCATACCTTGCGCCCCGCGGCGTAGGGCAGCGTCAAAAGGCTGCGTGCAGCCGTTGGCGCATCACTTTAGCGAGCTTGGGCAATTCACTTGCCCAAGCGAGAGCAAAAGCCAAAGGCTTTTGCGATTCCAAAATGAAAGGAGCAATATGGATTATTACACAATCCACGAAGCAGCACGCACACTCAATATGAGCGTGCAAGAGGTCTATGGTCTCATTCGCAAAGGGAGACTGAAGGCAAAGAAAGTTGGGAACTACACATTTGTTGCCAAAACAGAGATTGAGCGACTGCAAAAACCGCAAGAGAAGCAACGATGATGGATTTCTTTGTTCGTGTTGAGTTGGAAGATAAATTTTCTTTCCACATTGTATCTTTTAGCGGCAAAGAATTTTGCAAATGCAGAGACATGATTTATGCGCAAGCGATTTGCGAAATGTTAAATTATGATACCGCAAAGACAAAGAGGGATTATGCTTTTATATTGGTTGCGGGGGGATATTTGCATATGGACTTTTTGAAAGCTTCAGCTCTTAAAAGCACACGCAAGGATTTTTTGGTGGAGAAATATCGCCAAATGAAAATGAGGCTAGACAATGAAGAATCGTCTTAATCGCAAGCAGATTTATCATAAACGCAGGGCAAAAGAGAGGGCGATTGCGCATTGCTTTCGGCGCGCAGCAGCAGAGAAAGTTGATGTTGTCGCAAAATGTTGGCGCTGTGGTGGTCAGCCTGTGGCTTCGTTTTGCCCTTGCAAGGTGAAATGCCCAAAATGTAAAAAAATATCGTGGAATTTATTTAATGTGAGCCACTAGGGCTCAAGATTCTTGATACCATTTTTTGGGTAGTTTTGTCCACCCTCCTTTTGTTATCTTGCGCGTGTTTTTTGAGGCAATTGCGCTTGTCATTGCGAGCTTACGCGAAGCAATCAACCGTATCGGAACACTCGGCACGGTCGATTGCCGCGCCTGCTTTGCAGGCTCGCAATGACAAGAGGCAGAATCATAAAACCTTGTGCCCCCTGCGGGAGCAGGCGTCAAAAGACGCGGAACGCGGCGTTGGCGCGTAACTTTAGGGAGTGTGCGGAATTACTTCCGCACACGACAGCAAATGCAAATCGCATTTGCGATTCCAAAATGAAAAAGGAGTATTTCATGGCAATCACATCAACAGGCTTTGAAGCCCCAGCCATCGCGCGCGAGGGGCTCAAGCCATCGGTTTATGACAACATCTTGCTTGTCGGGCGGCGCGACTGCCCGCTCATCAACCTGATTGGCAGCGAGACGATTACAAACCCCATTCGCCATTCGTGGCATATCGACACATTGCGCGACCCCATCAACGAGCCCAAAGAGGAGATTCACGAGCTCGTTTCCGGGACCAAATCCACCGTGCAGAAAAACAGCAATGCCGTGCAGATTCTAACAACGGTTTGGGAAGTCAGCGAATCGATGGAGAAGGCGCAAGAATATGGCAAGCAAAACCCAAAAGACCGCGAGAAAGGCAAAAGGGCGATAGAGCATGCCAACAATCTCGAATACGCGCTCTTTGGGCTCGGGCACGACACGGACGCGAAGGTGAGCGTTTTCACCGCGCCGCTTGAGCGTGCGAACGAGACCGACAAGCCGATTAGCGCAGGGTTTTTCCATTTTATCGCCAAAAACGACACGACCTTCACAAACGGCAGGCGCGGCAATATTTTTGCGTTTGACAACGCGCAAGATTGGACGGGCACAGAAGAGGAGATGACCGAAGAGATGTTTTGCGAGATTCTACAAAGCATTTGGGACAGCGGCGCGCAGCCAAAGGACGTGTTTGTGGGCGCAGCGCTCAAGCGGCGCATCAACGCGTGGCGCGCGAAAAACAACGTGACGAACTTCAGCAGCAAAGACGCGAACCTGATTGTCGACACAATCGAGACCGACTTTGGGCGCGTGCGCGTGCATTTGCACCGCTACCTAAGCGCGGCACATGGGCTAGGCGATGTGCTGCTCGCGGGCGATTTTGAATACATGAAAAACGGGCTCTATATCCCAACAAATCATAAAGAAGTCCCAACGAGCCGCACATCGATTATGGGCAGATTCTATACCGAGTTTTGCCTTTGCGTCAAAAACGCGGACGCGTTTGCCATCGGGGTTGGGCTGAAATGATATTTGAGCCAGAGCACGTGTTTTATGCCGCAATGTCGGTGATGATTAGCATTGTTGTGTTGCTTGGGCATATCTCAATCGGATACGGAGACATCATGGACAATGGCAAAATCAACATCAAGGCTTTTGCCGTGACGTCTTTGCTCTATATCCTAAGCGGGCTCACGGGCTTTGTTGTGGCTTTCAATGCCTTCAATTCGCCCGAAATGCAGCAATATATTCACTACCGAGACATTGTCGCAATGGTTTTTGGGGGTTTTGGGACGCTCACAATCCCTGCGTTGCATAAAATCATCGAGCTCTTTTTGGGAAAGCTCGTGCGCGAAGTTGGCGCGTGGGCAGAAAACGACAACGCGTCCATCTGGACGCTCATCATGCTCGTTGTCGGCAGCGGCGCGGCTGTGTTTATGGCAGAGCACATAGATTGAATCGCAAATGCCAAAGGCATTTGCTGTCGTGTGCGGAAGTAATTCCGCACACTCCCTAAAGTTACGCGATAACGCCAACTGCGCTTCGCTTGTTGTCTTTAA
>CAMXAV010000140.1 GCA_947179285.1 uncultured Helicobacter sp. | reverse complement strand
TCGCCGCTCGCGCAAGGAATCGCGCAGGGGCTCTACAACGGCTGGAGCGATTCGACACTCGATTCGAGCTTCTTGCCCGCACAAAAGGGCATGCCCGCTGTGTTCGATTCGGCTGGAATCCATGGCTATCATCGCGGCGAAGCGCCTTGCAGGGGCTCGCAAGAGATTGCCAAGCAGCATGGGCTCGATATTTCATCGTTGCGCTCGCGCCCCGTGCGCATCTATGACGAGGAAAATTTCGATTATCTTGTCGCAATGGATTCGGAGAATATCCAAGCGTTGCGCAAAATGGGCTTTGCGCCCGACAAAATCTTGCGCATGGGCGATTTTGGAGACGGAACAGACATTCCCGACCCATACTATTACCGCGACATGCAAGGCTTTGAGACAATCTATGCAATGCTCTACCCTGCGGTTAAAAAGCTGCTCTATACGCAAGGCATTCTGCGTTAGCGCCGATTCTAACATTCATTTAATAAAGGAAAAATATGTCTGGCTTACCACTCTTGCTCAAAAAGGCGCGCGTCTTGATTATCGGCGCGGGCGCTGTGGCGCAACAAAAGCATTGCGCGCTGCTCGAATCGGGGCTAGCGCCCGATGTCAAAGCCGCGAAAATTTGCGCGCCCTATTTTGAGGACAAAGACGTTGCGATTCTGCAACTTTGCGGCGAAAACATCGCAATCGCTGATGATTACGACCTCGTTGTCGACGCAAGCGGCGATAGCGCGCTTGGCGCAGCGCTGTTTGCGCGCAAACGTAGCTATTTGCTCAATGTTGTCGATTGCCCGCAATATTGCGATGTCTATTTCGGCGCTGTGACGCGCTATGGCGAACTTGCAGTGATGGTGAGCAGCGGCGGCGCTTCGCCTGTGCTCGCCCAAAATGTGCGCGACAAAATCAGCCGATTCTTGCCCAAGAGCCTCGAATCGCTCGCGCAAAAATTGCACGAGGAGCGCGCGCAAAGCGGCGCACCGAGCCGCGAGCGCAAGGAGCAGATTGCAAAAGAGGCAAAAGAGGCGCTTGGCAAGGTGTTCATCATCGGCTGCGGTCCGCACTCGCGCGAGAATCTCACACTAAAGGCGCTCGAAACCTTCGCGTTGCTCGATGTTGCGCTTGTCGATAACCTCGTTGGGCAAGAGATTTGGGACATCTTGCATGCGCTTGGTTGCGAGACAAAGAGTGTCGCAAAGCAAAAGGGCAAGCAGAGTTTCAAGCAAGCAGAGATTAACAAGATGATGCTCGATTATGCGCGCGAAGGCAAGACGATTGGGCGCATCAAGGGCGGCGACCCCGCCATTTTCGGGCGCGTTTGGGAGGAGGCGAGCTATCTTAGCAAGCATGGAATCGATGTTGAGGTGCTAAGCGGAATCACCTCATCGCTTTGCGGCGCGCTTAGCAGCGGCATTTCGCCCACGATTCGCGGCGTGAGCACGGGCGTTTTGATTGTGTCGGCACATCTGCGTGAGTGCGTGTTCAATATCGACTGGATAGATTCGCTCAAGCAGAAGAGCTACACCGTTATCGTGCTCATGGCATATAGCTTTGTCGGGCGGATTGTCGCGGCGGCGCGCGAACATGGCGTTGACGAGAACTTGCCCGCCGCGCTTGTGAGCAAGGTGGATTCGCCAAGTCAACGTTGCATCATCGGCACGCTTGGCAAACTCGAAGAGATGGTGCAGCAATGCGAGCAACCGGCGATTTTGATTTTTGGCGAGGCGGTTGTGAAGTCGAAAGGGATTCCGTTTGTGGGGGAAAGAATTGAGCTAACATAGCCAAAAGTGGCGGAGCGGACGGGGCTCGAACCCGCGACCCCCTGCGTGACAGGCAGGTATTCTAACCGGCTGAACTACCGCTCCAATGGTGGTCGCTATAAGGCTCGAACTTATGACATCCACCTTGTAAGGGTGGCGCTCTACCAACTGAGCTAAGCGACCGCAGCAAAATTTGAGTGGTGACCCCGAGGGGACTCGAACCCCTGTAGCCACCGTGAAAGGGTGGTATCCTAACCGCTAGATGACGGGGCCACACAACCAAAAGTAAAAGTGGTGACCCGTGTTGGATTCGAACCAACGGCCCATTCCTTAAAAGGGAATTGCTCTACCAACTGAGCTAACGGGTCAAACAAAAGAAACGCAATTCTAGCAAAAAATTTTTGGCTTGTCAAGAGCTTGTCAGATTTTTGCACACAACAAGGCGATTCATTTTCAATTCATACTTTTTCCCTATAATCCTATCTCAAGAACATCGCCTAGAATCGGAGAAAGAATGCGAATCTGCCTGTCTGTCGCCCTTGCGCTGCTGTGTTGTGCGTGCAACCTACCCTCGCAAAATGTCCAAGTCCCCACAGAGAGTTTGCCTAGAGCCTTTAGCCCGCACCCCTTTCTTGTCGAGCGCGTAACGCCGACAGAATCGCGCGATGTGCTCGTCATGCACAACGAGCTAGACGCGATTTTTGGCGATTCGACACTCACAAATCTGCTCGAAATCGCGCTTATGCGCAACACCGATGTGGCGATTGCCAAAGAAAGAATCGTGCAGGCGCAGGCAAACAGAGACGCCGCGTGGGGACACCTCTTGCCCACGCTAAGCGCGAGTGCGAGTGCGGGCAAGAATCATGACTTCAAGAACAACGATTCGAGCGCGACAACGAAGAACATTGGCGCAAATCTCGCATGGGAAATCGACCTCTTTGGCAAAAACACAGCCGCAAAAAACGCCGCCGAGCAACAATATTTTGCGACACTCTCAAACCTGCAAAATACGCAGCTCGCGCTGCTTGCCGAAGTCTGCAACAACTATTTCTTGTTGCAAAACATTGCGCAAAATCTCGAAATTAGCCGCGTCAATCTCGAACTCTATGCGCGGATTCTCGATGCTGTGCGGCTCATGACAGAGGCAGGGACGCTCGATTCGACCTATCTCTTTGACGCGCAAGACGATTTGACCAATGCCCAAATCGCCTATGAACAGCTCAAGACATCACGCGTTGCGGCGCGCAATGCGCTTTTGGTGCTGCTCGACCAAAAGAGCCTGCCGCAGCTGCCCGCAATGAGCCACAAGCCGCTGCCCAAAATCACGCTTCTCTCCGAGCTGCCCGCGTCCGTGATTCTGCAACGACCCGACATCAAGGCGCAAGTGCACACACTCTATGCGGCGGCGTATAGCGCCGATAGCGCGCAAGCGGCGTTGTTCCCCACCCTTTCGCTAAACGGCAGCCTGCAAAGCGCCCTGCAATCGCCCACGACTTTCACGGGGCAGATTCTCGCCTCGCTCACCGCACCGCTGCTCAACCGTGCCGCGCTCAACGCGCAGGTTGAAAGCGCGCGCTCGATGTTGCGCGAAAACGAATCGCTGTTGCGCAACGCCATCAACACGGCGCTTTCCGAAATCGACAACGCGCTTTTCGATGTGCAGAGCAACCAAGAGCAACTCGCGTATGCCAAGCAGCGCTTGCGCAATGCCGAAGAATATTTCTCGTTCTTTAGCGCACGTTACGAGATTGGGCTCATCAACAGCCGCGAATATTACAGC
>CAMXAV010000139.1 GCA_947179285.1 uncultured Helicobacter sp. | reverse complement strand
TTGTTTGTGCGCATCGCTTGTGTCTATCTCTTGCCCGATTTCTTGGTAGCGTTTCCAAAAATGCGCGACAAACGCGTGCACATCGGGCGCTGTGGGCATGAAATTGCCTTTGGAATCTCTTTTTGCGAAACGTTCCAAAAAGCCGCAGGCGCGTTGCTTGGCGATGTAGAGCGCGGAAAGTTCGTTATAATAGCGCATATAGAGTGCTTTAACGTTGTTATAGTCGCTTGTTGCGAGGTTGATATGCAGCTTTGCGCCATCAAAACGCAAGATTTGCGCTTCGAAGAGGATATGCAAATGAATGAGCCCCTCGCAATAATAGGGCAGCACCTCGCCTTGCTCCATCCACGCAACAAGCCCCACAGCGCGGCGAATCACCTCGCCCAAGAGCGCTGTGGCAAGCGGCGCATAAACATCGCTTGTGTCGTTGAGAAAGAAATTCATGAGCCCGCCTGTCGTGGCTTTAAATTCCTCGATGTTCTTAAAATTGCCCCCCTCGTTCATCAGAATCTCGGTATCATCGTCAATCCAAAAGATATGCCCAAATTCATGCCCGATTGTCGAGATTTGGTAGAGCTTGTGCCAAATTTCGGGCTTGAAAAACAGAATCTCGCGCGCATCTTTGAGGAAAGCTTCGGGAAAGATTTCGTTGGTGAGGCGCATAAACGGGCGATATTGCGCGAGGCGCAGGATTCGCGCGGGGAATGCGAAGATTTTTTTGCCAAATTGTTTCGAGACGCGTTCATCGTTTGGCACGACTTGCGCCGAGAAGAGCCCGTCCATCTCCGCGCCATAATACAGCGCAGGCAGGGAGAGATAGAGGTCTGTGTTGTGAAACGAGTGCTGCACGAGCGCCTTCATCGGCGCGGTGGCGGGCGATTCGTGCGCCGCATAGAGCTTGGCAAAGGTTTCTTGCATTTGTTGCTTGATGTCGAGATGAGGTTGCGGCGAGACATGCACGATGCGCAAGTCCCATTCGGGCGCAACAGCCTTGCGGTAGTGGTCTTCGTAATATTCTAGCGGGTGCGCGGGCTGAATGGGCGTCTTGAGCCGCATCCATGCGCGGTCGACCTCGCGCCAAGCGCCAAGCAGCTTTGGCACACTTTCTTCGGACAGCGCCGATTCGATGGCGTGGAAATAGGCGATGTAGCAATCCTTCGCGCCAAACAAATCATCGCCCTCGTTGTGAAGCTCCTTGATGAGCTGTTTGATGGCTTTTTGAATCGCGTCAATCTCGTCTCTAAACGCGTCCGCATACGCGATTGCGCGCAGCTGCCCATTTTGCAGCAGTGGAATCGAATAGCTCCTGTCGCTCTTTTCGCCCTCATCGCTGACTTCGCAAATGTCCTGCAATGCGTGCAGCAAGCGGGGCACATCGCCGCCAAATTCTTCGAGCAACGCGGGGTTGATGTCCTCGATAAGCGTAAATTTCCATGCGCAATGCAGCGCGTTGAACGCCTTGCCGATATGGTGCATGCCTTGCAGAATCTGCCGATAAAACGGCGTCAGCAATTGCCGATTCTCGCATTCTTCGACAATCTCTTGATGTGTTTTGGTGTGAAAATCGCTGACCCAATCGAGCAAAATTCTTTTGCTTTTCTTGATTTCTTCGTTGCTCTTGCCTGCCTTTTTGAGCGTCTGAATCACGGCAGATTCCGAGAGATGAACGAGGCGGCAAAGCAGCGCAAAGCGATTGGGCTGTGTGTCGGGCAGCTCAAGCTGCCCAAGCAGCCCAACAATGGCTTGAATCTGTGGGTTTTTGTCGTTGTCGATGTCCAAAAAAAGCCTATTGAGCGCGTCATCACGCGCACTCACCATATTGCATAGCTCTTGCATATCCTCAAAAAAGCGATGTTTCATCGATTCCCCTTTGATTTGAGAAAATTATAGGCTTCGTTGATTTGCACAAGCTTTTCGTTTGCCTTGAGTATGGTTTGCTGGTCTGCGCCCCTGCCTTGAATGATGTCGGGGTGGTAGGTCTTGACGAGGCGGCGATAGGCTTCTTTGAGGCTCGTTTCGTTGAGATTCTCTTTTTGCAGCTCGAGAATCTGCAGCGCCCTCTCTTCGCCTTGCCGATATGGTGCATGCCTTGCAGAATCTGCCGATAAAACGGCGTCAGCAATTGCCGATTCTCGCATTCTTCGACAATCTCTTGATGTGTTTTGGTGTGAAAATCGCTGACCCAATCGAGCAAAATTCTTTTGCTTTTCTTGATTTCTTCGTTGCTCTTGCCTGCCTTTTTGAGCGTCTGAATCACGGCAGATTCCGAGAGATGAACGAGGCGGCAAAGCAGCGCAAAGCGATTGGGCTGTGTGTCGGGCAGCTCAAGCTGCCCAAGCAGCCCAACAATGGCTTGAATCTGTGGGTTTTTGTCGTTGTCGATGTCCAAAAAAAGCCTATTGAGCGCGTCATCACGCGCACTCACCATATTGCATAGCTCTTGCATATCCTCAAAAAAGCGATGTTTCATCGATTCCCCTTTGATTTGAGAAAATTATAGGCTTCGTTGATTTGCACAAGCTTTTCGTTTGCCTTGAGTATGGTTTGCTGGTCTGCGCCCCTGCCTTGAATGATGTCGGGGTGGTAGGTCTTGACGAGGCGGCGATAGGCTTCTTTGAGGCTCGTTTCGTTGAGATTCTCTTTTTGCAGCTCGAGAATCTGCAGCGCCCTCTCTTCGCTCATCACCGCGTGCGGCGCGCTGCTCTCTGCCTCGAATTGGTCATAGATTCTGTTGAAATCATCATTGCTTAGCTCAAAATAGGCGGCGACATCGAGAATCACCTCGCGTTCGCGTTCATCGAGCGTGCCGTCCGCATAGGCGAGCATCAGCAAGACCTCGACAACCTTGAGCCGTTTTTTATACTCGCCCTTTGTGAGCCGCACATATTCTATCGCGAGTTCATCGGCATTTGTCGCGTTTGTGCGCTCAAATCGAAAATGTTGCAGCAGCGCCTCTTTGGTTTGCGCGGGGTTTTCAGAGGTTTGTGCAATGTCGTCCAAAATCTCGTCGACAAGCCGCTCTTCAAACTCGCAAACGCGCCCATCGCTGCGCGCAAGCTTGGCGAGCAAGCCCACGAGAACGGCATGTTCGCGGCTAAAGGGCTGGTCGCTTTGGTTGGGCGAATCGCTGTATGGGTCGTCAAACTCGGGGGTTTCTTGTTTTTTCAACGAGCCATACGATTTGGGATTTGCCAAATAATCTTTCATCGTTCGATACATCAGAAACAGCGCTGCCATCGCTATTACAGCCAATATTACTTCCATATTCTCAAAACGCCTTTGGTTTGTTGTCGCTAGATTCTAGCATATTTTGTCGCAAAAATTTATGAATTTTCGCCGCCGCTATGGGCAGCAAACGCAATCTGTCATTGCGAGCAAGGCGAAGCAATCAAACGTCTATGAACGCTCGCTCGGGATTCTTTGCTCGTTGCACTCGCTCGCAATGACACATGAGAATCTTTCGCGATTCTGTTGTATTTTACGTGGAGGTGCGATTTCAATCGCACATATCAAATTATAATAAGTGCGACTAAAGTCG
>CAMXAV010000138.1 GCA_947179285.1 uncultured Helicobacter sp. | reverse complement strand
GAGGCTACGTTTAAACACCTTCGATGGCGCAACGGCGGCGCCGTCATAGTCGGCGATTCCAAGCGCATCGCATGCGTCATAGACGCGCCTTTTGAGCTCGGCAAACTCGTCTGGCTGCATGCTAAAGCTGCTATCAGCGCCGCCGAGCTTTCTATCGAGGATAAAATGCTTCTCGATGAGCGTTGCGCCAAGAACGCTCGCGACAACAGCGGCGCAATCGCCCATTGTATGGTCGCTTAGCCCAACCTTAATACCAAAGCGCGCCCTCAAATCAGTAATGCGCACGAGATTCGCATGCTCAAGCGGCGTGGGGTAGGCGCTCGTGCAGGCAAGCAGGGTGATGTCGCGGTTGTTTTCGGCATAGCACGCGTCCACAGCCTCGCGAATCTCATCGAGGCTCGCGATTCCAGTCGAGAGAATCATCGGCTTGCCCGTGCGCGCGGCATAGCGAATGAGCGGAATATCGTTGATTTCAAACGAGGCGATTTTATAGATAGGATTGCCAAGCGATTCCAAGAAATCGACAGCCGTGCTATCAAACGGCGTGGAGAAGCACAAAAGCCCGAGCGAGTGCGCATACGCAAAGAGCTCGGCATGCCATTCCCATGGGGTGTAGGCGCTTTGGTAGAGCTTATATAAGGTTTGCCCGTCCCATAGCCCGCTGTTTTGAATCTGAAAATATTCATTGTCGCAATCGATTGTGAGCGTGTCGGCGGTGTAGGTCTGAAGCTTCACGCCGTCTGCGCCCGCGTCTTTTGCCGCCTTGATTGTCTCAAGCGCTAGTTCTTTTTGTTGGTTGTGGTTTGCCGAGAGCTCGGCGATGAGCAATGGATATTTAGGCATGGATTTTCCCCATTATTAAGATATTATGAAACTTATGATTCACATACGCATAGTCATGCAAGCAGCCTTCGTGTATGAATCCGTTGCGCTCATAAAAGGCGATTGCGCGTTTGTTGTGCTCGAAAACCTCGAGCCGCAGGCTATGGAGCTTGAGCTTTTCAAAGGCGACAAATTCAAGCAATTCTAAGATTTTCGTGCCGCTGCCTGTGCCAAAGCAATCGGGGTTCAGATAGATTCCCAAAAACGCGAATGCATGCACAAAGTTAATGCGCGTCAGAGACATTGTGCCAATGCCGCGTTCATCGTCAAAGACAGCCCAATAACTCCGCGTTGTGCTGTGTTGCAAGCCTTCGATAAAGCTTTGGTGCGCCTGTTGCGTGATGACGTCTTGGTTGTACATCTGCCTTTGAATCTCGGGGTGGTTGCGCCAAAGCCGTGCGGCTTCGCTTTGTTTGGGCGTGAGCGCGCAAAAATGCACAGCCTTGCAAGCCCCAAACGTAAAGTTTGAGCGCAAAGCTGCAAGGCGAGAATCCAAGACCATTACCTGCCCTGCTGTTTGGGCATCGCGTCAATGATGGCGTCATTGTAGCGCGAAAAACGTAACCAAAAGGGCTGATTGCTCGCGAGCGATTCTTCGAGCAAGTTGTCAAGCTGCGTCCTGTGCAGTCTTGAATGCAAAGCAGGCTGCGAGACGCGACCTGTTGCGTTGATGACATTATGGCTTTGAATCTCCACTGATTCGATTGAATCAATATCCTTAAGTACCTGTTTCATAATCTACCTCCATAGAATGATACAAGCAATTGCTGTTCCATTTATGGAGAGTTTATTCTTGGAGCTGATTCGTTGAAATCGTGATGTTTTTGCAGGCGTCCTCATAGTTGGGCTTGACTTCGAGCGCTTTCTGAAAATACGCTTGAGCAATGTTCCATTCACCTTTTTGGGCATAGATAACGCCAATATTATTAAGCGCCTGCGAATGCGAGGGATTCTTGGCGATGATGATTTCGTAACAATGCAGCGCCTTTTCGGGCAGGCGCAAGATTTGGTAGAGCAAAGCGACCTCGAAGAGAATCTCGAGGCGCGGCAAAAGCTCATACGAACAAAGGAAATGTTCAATCGCCTTTTTGTAGTTTTCTCTGTGCTTGTAATGATGCGCGAGGTTTGCATGGAAAATGGGCGAGTTGGGCGCGAGCTGCAAGGCTTTGTGCATCATCTCAAAGCCCTCCTCGCGCCCCTCGTCCAGCTCGATGAGCCCGAGCAAATGCCACACATCGGCATTGTTATAATCATCAATCAAAATCTCCATATACAAATCGCGCGCCTCTTTGCGCCGCCCTGCCTTGTGGTGCTCAAGCGCCACTTTCATCATGTCTGCTACTTTCACCGAATCGTTCTGCCTAAAAGATTGATTTTGCGCTCGATTTCATAGATTCTGTCTGTGTTGAGCGTGCCCGTTACATCGAGCAAGTTGAGCTGATTGACAATCAGATTATACACCGCGTCAATCAAATCGCGGCGCACCTGATAGAGCCGCGAGCGCGCCTCGAGGACATCAAAGAGGCTGCGCAAGCCGCGTTCATAGCCCTGCTCGATGGTCGAGAGATAGAGTTGCGCCGAATACTCGCTATCTTTAAAAACCTTCACGCTTTCAATCGCGAGCTTTTGCTCGGAGAGCGTGCGCTCGAGCTTCAGGATTGCCTGCTTTTTGTAATGGTTGAGCTCCTCGATGGCGGCATTTTGCATCTTGAGCCCCTCACGTATCGCCGATTGCGTGCGCCCGCCCTCGAAAATCGGGAGGCTCACGACAATGAGCGCGCGCAAGTCGTTCTCGCGAAGCGATGGGTCGCGGCTCTCGGTGTGCTTTTGCGAAATCTGAAAATCTGCGGTGGGGAAGTGCTGCCAACGGCGAATCGTCAAATCACGTTGCGCGAGCTCAAGCTGCTTTTGGGCAATCTGCACATCGGGGTTGTTGGCGAGCCCCTTTTGCCAATCATACGAAGCGATGATGAGCGCATCGGGGTTGATTTGCTCAAGTGAGATGTCGAGGATTCTATCGTTTGTGATTTTCTCGCCAATCATATATTCTAACGTCATTTTCGCGACATTGTAACGCTGCTCTTCGGCGAGCAGCTCGGCGCGCGAGCGGTCGAAAGCCACGCGCGCTTCGAGCATGCCCATTTTTGTGTTGAGCCCCGCTTGCAGCATACCGCTTGTTTGGCGAAACTTGACTTCGTTTGCGTCGACCATCGCGCGCGCAAGCGCGAGGTTTTTTTGCGTGCGCATCACATCAAAATATGCCTTCGCTACCTCGAGCCCGAGCTGATTTGCGCGCCTTTGGAGCTCGTATTCAGCGCCTTTTGCCCTATCTTTTGCTTGGTCAAGCTCGAGATAGAGCCCGGGGCGAAACACGGGCACATAGGCGGTGATTCCATAGTCTTTATAGGGCTCGCTAATCTCGGGCACGGTGTAGTTGTATTTGTTGTGCCCCGCAGACGCATCGACCGTGATTCGCGGCAGAAGCGCGCCAAGAGCCTGATTGACTCCTTCGGCTGTGGCTTCTGTGCGGTAACGTTGGGCGAGAATCTGCGATTCTTTTTGCAACGCTTTTTCATAGGCGCGCGAGAGCGTGAGAATCTGGTCTTCGCGAGCAAACATCGCGCCAAGAAGCACGAGAAGAAGAAGCCATTTATTGTTCACGGAG
>CAMXAV010000137.1 GCA_947179285.1 uncultured Helicobacter sp. | reverse complement strand
TACCACGGATCCCGAGCTGCTCAGGAGTCTCGTGGGCTCGGCGATGTGGATAAGAGACAGGCAAGCCATTTGAGGTGCTCACACATCTTGCGCGCCACCGCGACCAAATCGTCTCGAAAGAGCAATTGCTTGACGCGATTTGGGAAGAGCCCGAGCTCGTAACTCCCAATGTGATTGAAGTGGCGATTAACCAGATTCGCCAAAAAATGGACAAGCCGCTCAATATCGCAACAATCGAGACCGTGCGCCGCAGGGGCTATCGCTTTTGCTACCCTAAAGAGGCAAATAGTTAATGCTGCCGCTTGCCCCCACGTCACGCCCAACGTCACGTGGACAGTTGATTCACAAAAAAATTTTGGCTCACACACTCACCCCCTTGAGCGCATTTGAAAAGCTCAAGGGGAAGTTTTTGCTCGAATCTGCCTATCTGCAAAGCGGGCGCGGGCGCTATTCTCTGCTTGTGCTCACTCCCGCTTTTATGCTCATCAAAGACAATGGGCAATATTTTTTGCTCGATGAAACGAGCAGGCATGACTTGAGCGCGCTCGATAGCACGAAAGACTATCTTGAATGGCTCGCGCATTTCCGCTCGTTTGCTCCAGAGGTTCAAGCCGATTTCGATTTCCCGCTCCCGCTTGGCGGCATCGGCTATTTGGGATTCGAGTTTTTTTCCGAAATCGAAAACATCGCCTTTCGCGCCCCCAAGCGCGTTGCGCATTATGATTGCGCGTTTGTGTTCCCGCGCGAGATTCTCGTTTTTGACCATCTATACGATTCTGCTCATCTCTTCTGCCTTAGCTATGCGGGCGAATCGTTTGTCCCCACGCAGCAGCGCCTCGATTCTCTTTGCGCGTTGTTGCAGCAAAATGACGCGCCAAAGACCTCGCAAAACCATAGCGCGAAGGTGATAGACCACGAGATTCCCTATCAAGATTTCGTGCGCACGATTCAAGACGAAATTTACAAGGGCAATGTCATGCAGTGCGTGCCCTCGCGCTCGCTCGAGGTGCATACGACCCTGCCGCCGCTTGAAGCCTACAAAAACTTGCGGCATGAAAACCCGAGCCCCTATATGTTTTATTGCGATTTTGACGCGTTTGTGTTGTTGGGCGCAAGCCCCGAGATTATGGTTAAGCTCGATGATGGCAAGCTCACCTTGCGCCCGATTGCGGGCAGTTGCCCGCGCGGCGCTGACCGCGAGGAGGATAGGGCGCTTGAATCGCGCTTGCTCGATGATGTCAAAGAGAATGCCGAACATCTAATGCTTGTCGATTTGGGGCGCAACGACCTTGCGAAGGTCAGCAAGCCGGGCTCGGTTGTTGTCGAGAAGTTTAAGACCCTCGAAAAAACGGCGCGCATTACGCATATCGCGTCCGAAATCACCTCGACCTTGAGCGCGAACAAGACGATTCGCGATATTTTGCATGCGACTTTCCCAGCAGGCACGGTGAGCGGCGCGCCAAAGATTGCCGCTATCGAGCTGATTGCGCGGCTCGAGACCCACGCGCGCGGATTCTACGCGGGCTGCTTGGGCTATATCGACCATAAAGACAATCTCAATAGCTGCATCACCCTGCGCACCGCGCTATACCGCGATGGCGTGTATTACCTGCAAGCAGGCGGGGGCATTGTCTATGATTCCAACCCGCAAAGCGAGCAGCAAGAGACGCACAACAAAATGCGTTCGCTACTCTATGCCATCACGCAAGGCGCGAGCGAAGAGCCCATCAACAAAACCAATGAGGGAAATCGATGATACTGCTCATTGATAATTATGATTCCTTTACCTACAACATCGCCCAAGCCATCGCACAGCTCGGGCACACGCTCAAGGTTGTGCGCAACGATAGAATCACGCTCGATGAAATCGCCGCGCTTTCACCCACGCATATTTTGATTGGTCCAGGTCCGCGCACGCCCAGCGAGGCGGGCATTTCTATCGCCGTTGTGCGGCATTTTTGCGGCAAGATTCCCATTCTCGGAATCTGCCTCGGGCATCAGGCGATTCTCGCTGCGTTTGGCACGCCGATTGTGAATGCTAAGCACATCGTGCATGGCAAAGTCGAACCGATAGACCACCACGGCAAAGGGCTCTTTCGGCATATCCCGCCCAAAGTCAAGGTTGCGCGTTACCATTCTCTTGTGGGGCAGAGGGAGTGCATTGACGAGGATTTCATCATCGCCGCAACAAGCGAAGATGGCGATGTGATGGCGGTTGAGCACAAAGAATATGCGCTCATGGGCTTGCAGTTTCACCCCGAATCGATTGGCACAGAACATGGCATGCAGATGTTGCAAAACTTCTTGCATTATCGCCGCGAGAATCCGCCCACACAAGCCTATTTGCAGAAGATTCTGCGGCTTGAGTCGCTCAATTTCAAAGAAGCCTATCATATCATGGACGAAATCACCGAAGGCGCGCTGACAGACGCACAGATTGGCGCGCTACTAAGCCTGCTTGAGGTCAAGGGCGTGAGCGGCGAGGAGCTCGCGGGCTTTGCGAGCCTGCTTAAGAAAAAGGCGCTGTCGTTTAAGGTGCTCGATAGCCATGACAAGCGGCTCGATATTGTCGGCACGGGCGGGAGCGCGCAAAAGACATTCAATGTTTCGACAACGGCTGCGCTGCTGCTTGCCAGCGGGGGCGTGCATGTCATCAAGCATGGCAACCGCGCGGTAACGAGCAAGAGCGGCAGCGCCGATTTGTTGCAAGGCTTGGGAATCGACACAAACCTAAGCGCCTATCAATCGTTGGCGATGTATCGCGAGCATGTCTTCGCGTTTTTGTATGCCGCAAAATACCACGCCGCGTTGCGCTTTGCGAGTGCCGCGCGCAAGTCGCTTGGCTTTAGAACCGCCTTCAATCTCGTGGGACCCTTGAGCAACCCCGCGAACGTGACGCACCAGCTCATCGGCGTGTTCGACAGGCGTTACACGGAGATTATGGCAGAATCGTTGAGTATTTTGGGTATCAAACGCGCGCTCGTTGTGAGCGGCTTTGACGGCTATGACGAAATCTCGCTATGCGCGCCCACGCATATCACCGAGCTCAAAGACGGCAGCATTAAGAGCTTCGACTTCACGCCGCTTGAAGTCGGGCTCGACTATGTCGATTCCTCGCTGCTTGCAGGTGGCAGTGTCGCAAAAAATACGCGTATCACAATGGATATTTTCCATAACTTGCCCTCGCCCAAGCTCGACCTTGTGGCGCTCAACATGGGCGCTGCGCTGTATCTTTACGGGCAAGCGCAAAGCATTGCCGAGGGCTTTTTCGCGGCAAAAGACATCATCGCGAGCCAAAAGGTGCTCGCGCTGCTAGAGAGCTTGCGCGGCTTTCATGCGTTGCAATAGTCGGAGCTGCAAGCCGCCGCGAGCCGCGCCTAGTAGCTGATTTTGTAGTGGATATAAAAAATAATCTTGAGCGGCTTCTTGGGGTGTGGGTAGTCTTTGTACGAAATCTCGATAGTCAGCAAGCTGTTTTTGTCGAACATCTCATACCCCGATGAGCTCGTGATTTTCAAGTCTGTAATGTCGCCGTTGGGTTGCAAAAA
>CAMXAV010000136.1 GCA_947179285.1 uncultured Helicobacter sp. | reverse complement strand
TACGAGAAAGTATAGGTCTTATATCACGACACCACTCAGCTCCAAATGCTCAAACTCAAAGTCGAGCAGCCCCCAGCCCTTGTTGCCGCTTAGCAAGAATGTGTTCGCGACTTGGCGCAAGAAATGCCCGCGATAGAGCTTGGCATAATGGCTTAGCTTTTTGCCATTTTTGTAGAATCGGGGGATATAGCAGCGCGTCTTGGGCGTGTAGAATTTTTGGTAAAACTCGGCGCGCAAGTCCAAAACCTCTTCTTCGCCAATCCATGTGTCGAGCTCATCGCTGAAGTTTGCATAATATTCTTTGAGGTCATATCCGCCCACAAACGCGTTTTGCTTGAGGCGATAGAACGGAATCTTGTCGCCGCCTTTGAGTACGCCAAAGAGGTTTGAGAACACAATCACATATTCAAACAACAGATTCTGCATTTGCGTCTCTTGGTTTTCAATATCAAGCGCCCGATACGCCACGCCATCATAGAGCCGCAGGGCTTGAATCGTGGGGCTTGTGCAAAGGTTTTGGCACATCGTGAGCATGGCTTCATCGATTCGCTTTGTGCCAAACAGCTGCGGTAGCGCCTTTTTGTCTTTGAGCGATTCGAGATAGGCGGCGATGACTTGGGCGCGCAGGCTTTTGTCCGCCCCCGCAAAGCTAAGCGATTCGAGCGCAAGCGGCGGGTAGAGATTGAACTTGTAGTGCAAAAAGTTTTTGCCCTCGCTTGGGCTAAAGAGTGCAATCATCAGGCGTCCTTTGGGCGAGATTCAAAGGGTGGGAGCGGAATCTGCCGCGCTTTTGCAAAAAACACGAAATACAGCACATAGAGCAACGCGCCAATAAGCGCGCACGCGATTCCGAGCAAGAACAGACCGGGGCTAAAGATTTTGCGCTCGGCGCAGAGCCCTTGCGCGTTGTGGGCGAGCGCAAACGCGTTGCCCTCGAGGAAAGTGCGCAATTGCTGTTCGTATTCGCTTGCGCTGTTGCTTGCGTTGCGTAATGTTTGTGCATGCTGGGTGATGGTCTGTATATTGCGTGCCAAATGCCGCCGCTCGGCAAACAGCAAGAGGATTCCCAAGAAAAACGACAATGCCACAACGATGAGGAACATTGCGCCCCCTAGTGTGCCGCGAGTGCTTTTGTGTGCGCAACAAGCAGCGCGCGCAAAGGGGCGCAATCGCCCAGAAGGGCGGCGCGCAAAGCGGGCTTTAGGCTTTTTTGCATTGCGTCAAAGCAGATTGTGTAGCCTTGTCGTGAGGCGAGCTCGCCCACAAACAGGCGAATGACGCGCCCATTGCCCTCGCGGAAGGGTTGCAGGGATTCGAGGTCGGCATAGAATCCGCAGAGCGCATCGAAGAACATATCGGCAGGGAGGTTGGCGAAGTGGCGCTCATTGCGCAGCATGCCAAACAGAATCCGCGATTCTTTGGGCAGCAGCGCGCCCATGCAAAATTGCACATCATCCTTGCCAAACTGCCCCATGAGCTCCATATCGTAGCGGTCGCACCCCGCGAAGCGATAGACATCGACAAACATGGCTTTGTGAATCTCTTTCAGGTGCGCATAGTCCAAAGCGCCGCGCAGCGTGCCGCCAATGCGTAACATTAGCTCGCGCTTGGTCGAAAGCGCCGTTTCTTTGACGTGCAGCTCCATGAGCGTGCTTGGGCAAAGCGGGCTTTGGTGTAGCAAATCTTGCGTGAAAGAATCGGGCTTGCCCGCAAACAGCTTGCCCATGGCGATGAGATAGTTGCGCGGCATCGATTCGGCGAAACGTTGTAAGTCTTTGGCGATGAGATTCTCAACCCGCGCGCCCTTGAGCAGGGCGATGAGGTCGGCGATGTTGTCTTCGCTCGCAAAGCGCCCATCGAGCGCATGGTTGCTGACAACGGCAAGCAAAAGGTCGTATTGGAGCGCGCTCAAGCTCTTTTTGTGCGCGTCCAAAAAACCCTTTGAATCTAAGAAACGATACGATTCGCCCACGAGCTGCCTCTTAGCTCTCTTTGAGCATTCTTTGGGCGAGCTTTTTCATGCGGCTATTCTCTTTGTCGAGCCGCGATTCGGAATTGACGATTTCTTCAAACATCTTTTGCGAGTTGATGTTTTTCGAGCCGTCCAAATGCGTGTATGTGCCATCGGCTTGCAATTCGGAAGCCTGTGTGTCGTCATCAAGCTGAAGCTTGAGGATTCCAAACAATCTTTCGGCGACTTGCTCGTTGATGGCGGGCGTCATAATCTCGATGCGGCGCTCGAGGTTGCGGGGCATCAAGTCGGCGCTTGCGAAATAGATTTGCGGCGAGGCGTTTTTGAAATAATAGATTCGCGCATGCTCGAGGTATTTGCCGATAATCGATGTTACGCGGATATTCTCGCTCACGCCGGGGACTTTGGGGCGCAAGCAGCAGATTCCGCGCACGATGAGGTCGATTTTGACCCCAGCACACGAGGCTTTGTAGAGCGCGCGGATAATGTCGACATCGACAACCGAGTTTGCTTTGAGCACAATGCGCCCTTCTGCGCCCGCTTTTGTCTCGCCTTCGATGAGCGCAAGCAGCTTTTGCTTGATTTGCAGCGGGGCAATATAGAGCGTATCAAGCCGCGAACGATGCGTGAAGCCCGAGAGATTGTGGAAAAATTTTGTCGCGTCTTTTGTTAGCGCGTGGTTGGAGCTCATGAAGCTAATGTCGGTATAAATCTTTGCCGTTGCGGGGTTGTAGTTGCCCGTGCTAAGGTGGATATATTCGCGAATCGTGTCGCCCACTTTGCGCACAACGAGCGCGATTTTGGCATGCACCTTGAGCCCGGGAACGCCATAAATCACATGCGCGCCGGCTGTCTCGAGCGCCCGCGCCCAGTGGAGATTGTTTTCCTCGTCAAAGCGTGCCTTGAGCTCGACAAGTGCGCTAACTTGCTTGCCATTTTCGGCGGCTTCGATGAGTGCCTTGACAATCGGCGAATTTTTGCCCACGCGGTAGAGCGTCATGCGAATCGAGTACACATCGGGGTCTTTTGCCGCAGCCTGAATGAGCTGCACGACAGGGTCGAAGCTTTCGTAGGGGTGGAACATAATCACATCGTTTTCATCGAGCACGCGGAAGATGTTTGCTTCCAAATCCAACGGAGGCAGAACCTTTGGATTGTAGGGCGAGAAGGTGAGATGTGGGAAGTTTTTGTTGCCAATCACCTCCCACAATGCGTTGAGGTTGATAGGCACGGCGCAGCGGTAGATGTCTTCGGGGTGCACCTTGAGGTGGCTATTGAGGAAGACCATGAGCTCCTCGCTCGTGTTGCTCGCAACTTCGAGGCGGATAATCTCGCCTTTTTTGCGCGCCTTGAGCCCTTCTTGCATGAGCTCCATGAAGTCATCGGCTTCTTCTTCCTCGATTTCCATATCGGCATTGCGCGTTACCTTAAACGCAGCATATTCAAGCGCCTTGTAGCCGATGAAGAGCTCATCGATGAACTCGCCCACAATGGTTTCGATGGGCAGATAGTTGTTGTCTTCAATCTGAACAAAGCGGGGCAGCATGCGCGGAATGCGTACCATCCCATATTTGATTTCATCTTT
>CAMXAV010000135.1 GCA_947179285.1 uncultured Helicobacter sp. | reverse complement strand
ACGCATGCGCGCATTGCGGCGGGCGCTTGCACTACAAAAAGGGTATCGAAGTCGGGCATATCTTTCAGCTCGGCACGCGCTATTCCAAGCCGCTTGGCGCGAGCTTTTTGGACGAAAACGCGCAGGCGCAATTCTTTGAGATGGGCTGCTATGGGCTCGGGATTACGCGCATTCTCGCCGCGAGCATCGAGCAACATCATGATGAAAAAGGCATTGTTTGGAATCCGCAAATCGCGCCTTTTATGCTTTGTATCATCGTTAGTAACGCTAAAGATTCCGAGCAAATGCGCATTGCGAGCGAGCTCTATGCCGCGCTTTGCGCGTTGCACATCGAGGTGCTTTTCGATGAGCGCGAGGAACGTTTCGGCGCGAAAATGGCAGACTTTGAGCTGGGTGGAATCCCTTTTGCTTTGATTGTTGGCAAAGGCATTGTCGAGGGGAATGTCGAATGGATTGTGCGTCAAAGCAACTCTCGCAATGTGATTCCTATTGCAAAGGTGGTAGAACATGTACAGGGCACTTTCGGTCTTGGTTTTTCTCATCTATCTGCTATGTGAGACATTTGCAACCGTGATTTTTGCAAATGAGATTGGAATCTTTGGTTTGCTGCTCGAGATTGTCGTAACGTTCATCTTGGGCGCTTCGGTGATGTTTAATTTTCGCGGCATCGTTACATATAGCTTCGAGGTGTTGCGCAGCGGCAAGATTGCGAGCAGCGATGTAACGTTTGCGTCTTTGTTGCAGCTCATGGGCGCAATTGCGCTCATCACGCCGGGCGTTGTGTCTGATGTCGCGGGGCTCGTGCTCGTTGGAATCGGCTTTGTCAAGGTCGGATTCAAGGCGCAAACGCGCTCGCAAAGCGCCGGGCTCTATCAAACGTATGATAGAGAGGATTACAACAGCGTTCCTGACGAAAACATCATCGACATCGAGGCGATGAGTAAAAGGAAATAAATGCGATTACGACTAGGGACAAGGGCGAGCGCACTCGCGCTGTGGCAGGCGGAGTATATCCGTTCATTGTTGCTTGCAATGGATTCAACACTTGACATCGAGATTGTCAAGGTACAGACAAAGGGCGATAAGATTCTAAACAAGCCGCTGTCCAAGATTGGCGGCAAGGGGCTGTTTACGCAAGAAATCGAAAGCGCCATGCACGCAGGCGAGCTCGAGTTTGCTGTGCATTCGCTCAAAGATGTCCCCGTTGACGAGGACGGCGCGTTCGCGCTCGCCGCGTTTAGCGAGCGCGAGGATAGGCGCGATTGCTTCGTGAGCGAACGTTTTGCGGGGCTACAATCTCTGCCGCAAGGCGCGCTTGTGGGCACGACATCGCTGCGCCGCACGATGCAGCTTAAAGCCTTGCGCCCCGATTTGCGCACGCAAAGCCTGCGCGGCAATGTCATCACGCGGCTTGAGCGCTTGCGCAGCGGCAACTTTGACGCGATTATCCTCGCGAGCGCGGGCGTGGAGCGCCTACAATTGCATGGCAAGGTCGCGCATATCGTGCCCATTCCGATTGAAACGCTCATTCCCGCTGTGGGGCAGGGCATTGTCGTTGCGCAATGCAAGCGCGACAATGCCGAGCTATGCGCGCTGCTTGGGAGAATCAGCGATTCTAGGTCGGCGCTCGAAGCCGCATGCGAACGCAGCTTTTCGCGCAGTCTCGGCGGCGGCTGCCAAGCGCCCGTTGGCGTGTGCGCTGTTTTAGAGGGCGGAATCTGCCGCGTATCGGCGATTGTTGGGCTGCTCGATGGCAGCGAGATTCTAAGAGAAAGCTTAGAATCGCCGCTCTCAAGCGAGCAAGATGCACAAAAACTCGGCATTGCGCTTGCCGATTCTATGCGCAGCAAGGGCGCAGCGAGCCTCTTGGCGCGGGCGCGGGAGATGGATTTTGAAGGATTGTGAGATTGCGCTTTGGACAACCGACTTTTTGCCCGATGGGCATGAAATCATCGGCGTTGTCGAGGGCAGCGTGCTTGTGTGCCGCAACACATTGCGCGAAATGACGGCAGAGGCGAAGAATCTCGTTGGAATCAAGGCGACATCATGGCTCACAGAGGCGCGCAAGCAGGCGATGAGCGAGCTTGCTAGCGAGGCGCAACGTTTGGGCGCATGCGCTGTCATCGGCTTGCGCTATGATTTCTACCATGTGAGCGACACATTTTGCGAGGTGCTCGCGTATGGCACAGCGATTGCGCCAAATGCGCGCAAAGAGCGCCTAGATTCTCCGCTTGAAGCAAGTCTTATGGAAAACCATGCTAGAATCGACTTAGTCGCACGATTGGAGCGGCTCAACACGAAAAAGGATTAGACATTATGGCTGAAGTGATTACGATTACATCAGGCAAGGGCGGCGTGGGCAAGAGCACGACATGCGCCAACCTCGCTGCTGGAATCGCCCAAGAAGGCAAACGAGTTGTCGCGATAGATTTTGACATTGGCTTGCGGAATCTCGATATGATTCTGGGGCTTGAAAATCGGATTGTCTATGATGTGATTGATGTCATGGAAGGCAATTGCAACCTCTCACAGGCGCTCATTAATCACAAAAAAACAAAAGACCTCTACTTTTTGCCCGCGAGCCAAAGCAAGGATAAAAATATTCTCGATAAAGAAAAAGTACGCAAGCTGCTCGAGGAGCTCAAGCAAGATTTTGATTATATTTTTATCGATTCTCCCGCTGGAATCGAGAGCGGCTTTGAGCATGCCGCGTTTCTCGCCGACCGCGCGCTGATTGTTACCACGCCCGAAGTGAGCGCCGTGCGCGATGCGGATAGAGTGATTGGAATCATAGACGCCAAGAGCGAGAAGGCAAAGGCGGGCTTGCAGGTGCGCAAGGAAATCATCATCAACCGCGTGCGCGCCGATATGATAGAACGTGGCGAGATGATGAGTATCGATGATGTGTTGCAGATTCTCGCGCTGACGCTGATTGGAATCGTGCCCGAAGACGAGAAGGTCATCAGCGCAACCAACTTGGGCGAACCCGTGATTTATAGCCATTGCATTTCGGGCGAGGCATACAAGCGCATTGCCAAGCGCGTTGTGGGCGAGGATGTGCCGTTTGTCGACTTGCAGCAAAAGGGCGGCTTTTTTAGTAGCCTTAAAAGGCTCTTTTCATGATGGGACTATTTGGCAAAAAAAGCTCCGCCGCTGTGGCGCATGACCGCCTGCGGCTCGTTCTTGAACGCGAGCGGCAGGGCGTTCCTGCGGCATATTTTGACGCAATGCGCGAAGAAATCGTTCAGGCTGTGCGCGCGATTACGAAAAAATACACCAATGCCGAGCGAATCGAGGTGAAGAATCAAGACAGCAATAGCCTCGAGATTGAAATTATTTTGGAGAAGAAAACTCTTTGAGAGTGGGGGAGAATATGCGTTTCGTTCTTGCAGCATGCGTGGTTGTTGTTTTGCTTTTTGGGCTGTATAAAGCCCCAAAGGACACAGAATCGGCGCGTGTGGCAATTATCGCCCCCGTGCCAACCATAATGGAATCCACACCCGCGCATGATGTGCATGACGCGCAACAACCGCACGCAAGCGAGCAAGAGCCCCCCGCGCCCCCCGCG
>CAMXAV010000134.1 GCA_947179285.1 uncultured Helicobacter sp. | reverse complement strand
GCAATCCTTAGACTCTTTCTGAAATTCATTACACAAGATTTTTTCCATTTCTTCTTGCTGCTTGTCGAGCTTTTGTTGCACGGCGGCAAGCGCCTTTTCGAGCCCATCGCTCTTTTCGAGCAAACGTTCGATGAGCTCGGCTTCAATCCCGCTAATCACCTGTGGTGGGGGCATTGCTGGGGCTTCGGCTTGTTCGGGCGCGCTTTGTTCTTGGTGCTGCTCAATCTCGTCTAGCAAGGGTGCAGCCGCAATGCTTTTGTTGGAATCATCAGACGTGAAATTCTCCATCGCCTTAAATTCATACCTTCTAATGTCATGCCGAGAGCGTCTATCGGTCGCGATGACGTTTTCTTTTGATTCTGAATTATTCAACCATATCCTCTTGTTCGCCAATTTGAATTACGCCCTGTTCTGCGAGGGCTTGGACAACTTCAACAACCTTGCGTTGCGCGCTTTCAACGTCTTTGACGCGCACAGCGCCGAGGAATTGCATTTCCTCCATAAACTGCTCGCCCGCGCGTTGCGACATGTTGCCGATGAACTTCTGCTTGAGCTCTTCGGGCGCCGACTTGAGCGCGAGCGTGAGCTCTTTTTTGTCAGCCTGTTTGAGAATCTCGCGAATGGCGGCATTGTCGAGTTTTTCGATGTCTTCAAAGGTGAACATCATCTCTTTAATGTCGTTTGCGAGCTGCTCATCGATTTGCTCGATATAGGCAATCGTTGCTTTTGCAGCCTTTTGTCCCAATCGGTTGAAGACTTCGGCAACAGCGCGCGGACCGCCAACCTCGACTTTGTAGCTTGTGAGAGATTCGAGTTTGCTTTCAAGCACGGTAGAAACCCTTTTGACAACATTGGGCGAAATATCGCCAAGATTTGCCATACGAATGGCGATTTCGGCGCGCAAGTCATCGGTGAAATAGCTCAATGTTTCTGCGGCATTGGTTGGGTCCATGTGTGCGAGAATGAGCGCGATGGTTTGCGGGTGCTCGTTGATGATGAAGTCGGCGAGCTGTTGCGGGCGAATCTTGCCAAGATAGGCAAAATTCTGCGTGGATTGCATGGATTTGGAGAGTTTGTCGAGAACCTTTTTTGCCTCTTCGGGACCCAAGACACGATAGAGAATCTCTCTCGCATAGTCCATACCACCTGCGGCGATGTATTGATTCGATTGGAAAATCGCATAAAATTCCTCGAGAATCACGGTGGCAATGGGCTTGTCAATCCCTGTATTTTGGGCGATATATTTCGAGACTTCGGTAATCGAATCCAAATCGAGCCGCGCAAAAATATCACCAGCAATGTCATCGCCGACTTGCAAAAGGACTATGGCGATTTTTTCTGCCATACTCATTTCATCATATTGAGCCTGCTGACGCGGGGTGAGGGGCATAGATGACTCCTTTATTTTTTGTCTGCGAATGCTGCTTTTTCATCGATTCCAAGCTCGTCATGCACAAGGGCTTGGAACACGCTCGCAACATCATCAGGCTTCTCTTGCAAGATTGCTTTGAGTTTTTCGAGCAAGATTTCGTATTTGAGCTCTTCTTCGTTGAGCCCTGAACTAAGCCCAAGCTGGTCTTCAACGCGTTTGCGCATTTCGTTGAGTTTGTTATTCATGTCTTCGTCATCGTCCTCAAGCCGAATGAGAGATTCAAGCTCGTCTTCATCGTCTTCTTGAACCTCAAGCATGCGCTCCATAAACGGCGCGATGACTTTTTTGTAGAACACAAACAGAATGAATGCCACGACAAGATATTTGAACAGCGGCGCGAAAGGTCCAAGCAATTTTTGCATGGCGATGACGAATCGCTCAAACGCCGTTTTTGCCTCGTAGCTCGCTGTGGTGGCGTTAAACTCGAAATTGCTGACCGTTACTTGGTCGCCGCGGTCGGCGTTAAAGCCAATCGCTTGGCGCACTTGGTTGGCGATTTGCGCCATAGCGTCATCGCTAAGCGGCAAATATTCGAGCTGCTCTGTGCCCGCGTCATCGATACTCACGCGATAATGCCCATCGACAACCACAGCCGCCGTGAGTCGCTTGAGTGTCGCAAACTCGCCCTTGATGCTCGCAACCTCGCGGTCGATGACGTTGTTTACCGTGCTCTCGGTGCGCTCATAACGTTCGCGAATGTCTTGGTTGTCGAGCCCTTGCACGGGTCCGATATTGCTGACCGTTCCGGGAACGCCGCCAATCTCTTTGGGCTTGTAGCCCTCACGTTTTTCCTCGATATTTTGTTCGCTAATCACGAAGCTATTGGGTCCATAGCTCTCGCGTGTGCTTTGCTTTTGCGAGAAGTCAAACTCGGCTGTAACCTGCGCCACAACGCGTTCGCGCCCGCCGATGATGGGCGCAAGCACGGTGATGATTTTCTCTTCGAGCGCGCGTTCCTCGGCGCGTTTGTGGCTGCGCTGCATCGCCGCCGCTTCTTTTGCGCCCGTGAGCCCATCGTCCTCGCCCAGAGGCTCGCCCTCGGCGTTGGTGATTTTGACATTATCGGGTGTGAGGCTCGTAACAGCGGCAGCCGTGAGGTTTTTAATGCCCATAATCTGCGCGGGGGTGAGCGTCATGTTGGGGCGCAAATGCAAGACAATAGACGCTGTGGGCGCGATTGCCTGCGATGTGAAAACGGATTCTTTGGGCTGGGCGATTTTCACAATCGCCTTTTCAACGGGGTTGAGGCTCTCGATTGTGCGGGTGAGCTCGCCCTCTGTTGCGCGCAAAAGCTTGACTTTTTGGTCGAAGTCTGTCTCGCCAAATTGGGGCGTGTTGAAAATCTCAAAGCCCACCTTCGAGCTCTTTGGAATCCCGTTGCCCGCGAGAATGATGCGTTGCTGATAGACTTGGTCGCCCGGAACAGCAATCGTGTTTTCTTTGGGAATCTCATACGGAATCTGATTTTGCTGCAAATGCTGCAAGACAAGCGCCGAATCTTGGGGCGATAGCCCCTCGAAAAGCGTAACATAGCCCGATGGCGTTTGCGGTCCGCTGCGCCCATTATAGACAAGCAAGAATCCAATGAAAATCACAAGCGCGACAACAGTGCCGATAATCGTCAGCTTTTGTGGCCAATTCAGCTTGTTATAGACAGCATGAATCTGTCGAAAGATTGCCTTGAAATCCATAATTACCCCTTAGTTTTATAAGCTCCAAAATTCTCTCAAACGTTCCAATAGCCTCGTGTTTTGAGATTCTGTGCCAATCGTAATGCGAATGGCATTGAGATGATAAGACGCGAGATTGCGTACGATAATGCCCCTTTCCATGAGCCATTGCGCGAGCTTGGTGCTGTCTTTGCCCTCGAGCTTGAGCGTGATGAAATTGGCAAACGAGCGGATAAACGCAATGCCCATTTCTTCGCAGAATCGCTCATAACGCACCATCTCGCGCGCGCATTGTTGCAGACAATCTTGCACAAACTCTTGCTGCGCGAGTGCCTCCTGTGCAGCAAGCAGTGAAAGAGTCGTTACATTAAACGGCGGGCGCAATTTATGGAGCGCGGCGATGATGGGCGCTTGCGCGATTCCATAGCCAACGCGCATGCCCCCAAGCCCATAGATTTTTGAGAATGTCCCA
>CAMXAV010000133.1 GCA_947179285.1 uncultured Helicobacter sp. | reverse complement strand
ATGCCTTTGGGACCCGAACATAGACGTTGCGCGCTGTGGCTGGGAGTTTGGAATCAATGAGCAATGGCAAGATTGGAGGTGCGATTTTAACCGCACATATAAAATGATGAGTGCGACTAAAGTCGCACCTCCAAGATATTTCGCTTCGCTCAACATGACAATTATTTTACAACCCACCCCCTAACCCCCTCCGCAAGGGAGGGAGAATGAAGATAGCGACAACAGAATCGCAAAGCAAGATTCCACACTTTTGTGCTATAATGCCAACAATACTTGGAGGGATTATGATTCGCTACGCCACGATGCTCGTCTTTGCGCTATTCTTCGCACCATTGGGGCTTTTGCTAGCGAGCGATTTGGGCGATGTTGGGGGCGATTCGCGCGTTGCTCATACGAGCGAGGCGGGTGAAATTGCTGTGGCAAAGGGCACAACCTATATCGCCACGACCAAAGAGCAAAACCCAGCGCCGCTTCTGCTTGGCAAACGCACGATTGCGTGGGTGGCGCACCCAACCGACCCAGCGCAAAAAATCGCCATTGTCGCAATCCCCTACCGCGAAAAGCCCCAAACCTTTCAGCTAAGCAAAACGATGAGCATTCGCGTGCTCGAGGGCGATTACCGCAAAGAGACAATCAATGTCGCGCCCAGCCACGCGAAGCCCAACAAACAGAATCAGCAACGCATCGAGCGCGAACGCAAAGAGGCGCAGCAGATTTACAGCCGCTACACGCCCAAGCGCCATTGGGATTCGCCCTTTGCCCTGCCGATGAACAGCACCATCACAAGCCCCTATGGCTCGGCGCGCATCTTCAACGGCGAGATTGCGAGTTACCACAGCGGCACAGACTTTCGCGCAAACATCGGCACGCCGATTCACGCGAGCAACGATGGCGTTGTCGTGATTGCCAAAGACAGATTCCTTGCCGGCGGCAGCGTTGTTATCGACCATGGACAAGGCATTTTTAGCATGTACTACCATTGCAGCGAGCTCAAGGTGAGCGTGGGCGATTCTGTCAAAAAAGGCGACCTCATCGCGCTAAGCGGCAACAGCGGGCGCGTGAGCGGACCGCACCTGCATTTTGGCTTCCTCGTCAATGGTGCGCAAGTCGACCCGCTCGACTTCATCGACAAAATCAATCTGCTATTCTAAGGCAAAGGAGTTCCCATGCATTTAAGTCAAAAAATCAGCTTCACGATTCTCCCCTTCATCGCTGTGGGCTTTATGCTGCTCGCCATCTTTGGCTATTTCGACAACAAGCACAACTCGCTCGCGCTGATTGACAAAGTCGAAAACCTCGCCATCGATAACGGAATCCTGTTTTTGGAACAAATCGCGCAAGACAAGCTCCATGCGATAGAAATGCTCGCCAAAAAGCTCAACGAAATCCCCGAAAGCAATGTCGCCGAGATTGAAAAGATACTCTTGCAAACCAAAGAACAAGGCGGCTTTGGGCTCGTCTTTGCGGGCTATGAGCAAAGCGGGACGATGTTGCGCAGCAACGGCAACCACGCAAGCCCCGAAACGGGCTATGACCCGCGCACGCGCAGCTGGTACACAGACGCCAAAGCCATGCAAAAGCCGGGCGCAAACGACCCCTACATCGCCGCAAGCGGCGGCGACCGCGTTGTGGCGTTTTATGCGCCACTCAAGAATCCCAATTTCTATGGCGCTGTGGCGGCTTTCATCACGCTCAAAGACTTTGAAAAAATGGTGCTAGGGCTCAAGATTGCCGATGGCGCGCGCGCGTTTGTCTATGACAATAACGACATCATGATTATCCATGACATCGAGAATCTCTTGATGAAGCACAACAAATCTGCCGAGATACTCACAAAGGTGCTCAAAGAGCGCGAAAAAACGGGCGAAACGGGCAACATCGACTATGTCAACACACGTGGCGAGCCCTACAAGGCGACATGCAAAGTCGCGCCCACACTGCGCTGGACGATGTGCATTTCCCTCCCCGAGGAAACCTATTACGCACGCACGAATCGCTCGCTGTATATCGCGCTTGGGCTGGGGCTTTTCTTTATCATCTTAAATGTTGTCGTGCTCTATTTCTACATTGGCTACATGCTCAAGCCCATTACGCTCATCAAGAACAACCTCAACAACTTCTTCGCGTTCTTGCGCCACGAAACCGACAAGCCCCCGCATGAGCTCGAAATCAAGGCGCAAAAAGACGAGCTTGGCAGCATGGCGCGGCTGATTAGCAACAACACGGGGCACATCATCGCCCACCGCGAACAAGACAACAAATGCGTTGAAGAGACATTGCTGATTGTCGATTCGATTAAGAATGGTCATTTGGACAAGACGATTCAAACACAGCCCGCAAACCCCTTGCTTATGCGGCTCTATGAGCTCTTGAACGAGACAATCGAGGTGTTGCAAAGCAAGCTTGGCAAAGACATCAACCAGCTCAACGAAGTCATGCAAAGCTTTGCAAAAGTCGATTTTCGCCCGCGCTTTGAGCATGCCGATTCGATGCTGCAAGAATCGCTAAACCAAATCAGCTCCGAAGTCTCGCAGATGTTGAGCGACAACACAGACGCATCAAAAACGCTTGACGCAAAAACGCGGATTCTCAAAGAAAATGTGATGGCGCTAAACCAAGCCACCAACGACCAATACAAAGAGCTAGGCGACAGCACACAAACGATTGACAACATCGCCGAGCTCACGAACCAAATCAACGACAGGGCGCAAGACATGTTGCGCCAAAGCGAGGACATCAAGAGCGTGATTACGATTATTGACGACATCGCCGCGCAAACAAACCTCCTAGCGCTAAACGCCGCGATTGAAGCCGCGCGCGCGGGCGAGCATGGGCGCGGATTCGCCGTTGTGGCAGACGAGGTGCGCAAGCTCGCCGAACGCACGAGCAAGAGCCTTACTGACATCGAAAGCACGATGAACTGCCTCGCGCAGAGCATCAACGAAATGGGCTCACAAATCCAGCACCAAACAGACGGCATTCAAAATGTCCATACAGCGATTAATTCGATTAACGATTTAGCCGCCAAAAACGCGCAAATTGCGACACAAACAGACGAAATCGCCAACGCTGTGAGCGAGATTGCCAACCGACTCTTTGCGATTGTCTCGAAGAGCAAGTTTTGAGGCTAGCGCATGTTCGTAGACAAAGTCGAAGTTGTCGTCAAGTCGGGCAATGGCGGCGCGGGCGCTGTGAGCTTCTTGCGCGAAAAATTCGTGATTGCCGGGGGACCTGACGGCGGCGATGGAGGCGATGGCGGCAATGTGTATTTCGAGGTTAGCCCAAATTGCGACACCTTGAGCCATTTTCGCGGCAAGAATCGCTACCATGCGCAAAACGGCAGCCCGGGCGGCAAGCGCAACAAGACGGGCAAGAATGGCAAAGATATTGTGCTCATCGTCCCGCCGGGCACAGAGGTGCGCGACAAAAACACAGAGGAACTCCTGCTCGACTTGCGCGATGTGGGCAAAACCTTGTTCTTGCGCGGCGGCAAGGGCGGGCTTGGCAATGTGCATTTCAAAAACGCCACGAACCAAGCGCCGACCTATGCCCAAAAGGGAATCGCAGGAATCGAGG
>CAMXAV010000132.1 GCA_947179285.1 uncultured Helicobacter sp. | reverse complement strand
CCCCCCCCCCCCCCCCCCCCCCCCCCCCCCCCCCCCCCCCCCCCCCCCCAGAATTTTGCTTTGTTGCAAAAAGGAGCGAAGAGATGGCACAAAAGGCGGGGCGATTTCATGTTATATAATGCTAAATCACCCCAAAAACCCCGCAAAATCATCACCTATGGCACATTTGATTTGCTGCATTATGGGCATATCCGTTTGCTCGAACGTGCAAAGGCATTGGGCGATTATCTGATTGTCGGTGTAACGAGTGATAGTTTTGATAAACAACGTGGCAAGCTCAATGTTGTTTGGAATCTAGAAAAGCGGCTTAATGCGTTGCGTCAAACGGGGCTGATTGATGAGATTCTTGTCGAGGAATATTTTGGGCAAAAGGTCGATGATATTCAACGTCTGCGTCCCGATGTATTTGTTGTGGGGAGTGATTGGCGCGGGCATTTTGATTATCTCAAAGACTTTTGCGATGTACAATATCTCGAGCGCACAAAGGATATTTCATCGACACATTTGCGTAATGAAAAGTTATTGCTCAATCTAGGAATCTTGGCACATAATCCTCGCTTATTGCGCCGCATTTTGCTCGAATTGCATTTTGTTTCTGGGCTCAATCCTTGTGCGATTTATAGCATGCATGCGTTGCATGACTTATGCCATGACTTTGGCGTAGAATGTTATCCGACAATCGATTCCATGCTGCAACATTGCGATGCTTTCTATGTAGATTGCCTGCATGGTTCTTTTGTGCCCCAACTTCTTCAAAGAGGCAAGCATGTTTTATATGAAAATCCCCTTTGCTATTCTGCAAAAGAGCTTGAAAAACTCTTCGAGATTGCACGCGTAAAGAATTGCGTTTTGCTCGAGGCAAACAAGACAGCATACTCACCTCTTTTTATGCGACTCTTGGCAATGCTCGAGAGCAATATTATTGGCAGAATCTATAATGTGCAGGCTTGTATGACAATGCTTTTACCCAAACAAACAGAGGGTGTTTCAAGCAGTTTTTTACGTTTTGGTAGTGCACCCATAATGGCGATTGCAAAGATTCTAGGCACACAATATCAAAGGCTACATTTTGAAAGCTTTTTTGAGGGCGATAATGATTTTTTCACACAAGCCGTCTTTCGCTATAAAAATGCCATTGCCACAGCCACATGTGGAACAGGGGTAAAACAAGAAGGGAATCTCGTGATTGCGGGCGAACGCGGCTATGTGCTTGTTTCTTCGCCATGGTGGAAGGCGAGCGAGTTTGAGATTTGCTTTGAAGATAGAAACCAGAATCAACGTATCTTTTTACGATTCGAGGGCGAGGGATTGCGCTATGAATTTGCAGAATTTGCCGAGCTCATTCGCGACCACAAGGAAAGCTATAAGCTCACGATGAAGGATTCTTGTTTTATCGCCCATATCTTTGAGCAATTTAGAATCTATTGCACGACACGAAAGGAGACAGACTATGCATGACTTACAACATCTTGCAACCATTGAACGTATCAAGGATACGACCAACCGCACAAACTTTTTGCGTCTCGATATGAACGAAAGCCCCGAAGGCTTGCCGCAAGAATTTATCGAGAATATAAAAAAGGACATTACGGCTTCATTCTTGGCAACCTACCCAAACGATGAGCCATTTTTGCAAACGCTCGCGCGATTCTTGAATGTTTCACGAGAGAATCTCTGCGCCACAAATGGTTCGGATATGGCGATTCGCTATTGTTTCGAGCTCTTTGGGCGCGAGGGGTCGACATTTGTGAGTGTCTATCCAACGTTTGAGATGTATGCGGTGTATTGCAATATTTTTCGCCTAAAACATCACAAGATTCTTTACCGCGATGATTTAACGATTGATACACATGCAATCCTACAATCAATCACAGACGATGTGAGCATAGTTGCATTGCTCAATCCAAACAATCCGATTGGCAATGTTTATAGCGAAAACGAGGTTGAAATAATCATCAAAAAGGCAAAAGATATTGGCGCGATTGTCATTATCGATGAAGCCTATTATGGCTTTGCTCCTCAAGGCTTCTTACCATTTGCTTTAGAACATGAAAATGTCATTGTCATACGCACATTTTCAAAGCTCTTTGCGCTCGCCTCGCTTCGGCTTGGCTTTGTGTGTGCGCACCCAAAGATAATTGCATTTTTTCAAAAGATAATGCCAACATTTGAAGTCAATGCACTTGCGCTGCTGTTTGGGCAAAGGCTCTTGGAAAATCATGCCATTATCGAGTCGTTGCAACAAACACAGCAACAAGGGCGCAAAACACTCATACAACTCTTGCAACAGGCGCATTATGATTATCAAATCATGTTTGGGAATTATCTCTTTATCCGCCCACATAGCGATGTTGCGACTTTGGTACAAAAACTCAAAGAACAGAACATCTTAATCAAAACCTATCGCCATGCGATTCTAAAAGACATGATTCGCGTAACAACAGGAAGCCCAAAAACCATGCAGCATTTCTTTAATATCTTTCATCAAATCGACAATCAAACAACAAGGAATCATTAATGTGTGAGCTTGATATTTTTATACGTGGAGAAAAGGTTGATTTGGTGATTCCAACAAAGGAATTTGCCTATCATTCCGATTGGTATAGCTGGTTTAACAATGCAAAAACGACTCGTTATATTCATCATGGAATCTATCCCAACACGCGCGAAAAACAATTGCAATTTTTCGAGAATGAAAGCTCCAAACGGCTTTTGTTAATGGTTAGTGATAGAAAGAATATTATCGGGACAATTACGCTTAGTAAAATGGATTTTGATAAAAGAGATGCCGAAATTGCTGTGGTTTTTCGCGAGGATAGAAGCCCTAAAACAGCGCCTTTAGCGGCGCTTGAAAGCTTTGCACTTTTGCTTGAACATGCCTTCAGCTCTCTACCGCTTGAACGCATTTGGGCGCCGCAACATATTGATTTGCATAAATGGTCGGCGCGCCTTGCGTTGCTTGGATTTAGAGCAGAGGGAATCAAAAAGGCTGCTTTTGTCAAGGGCAATCAACGTGCCGATGAAATTTTAATTGCCGTACATCAAGATGATTTTATGAAAATTAAAGAGGCTCGCGGCGGTACACTTTGGGACGGAGAAGCAAAAATGTTGCAACGAATCCGTGCCTTGCCAGCAAAGTCAAATGTTGCGAGGCTGCAAGAAGCTTTTAAGCAACTCGAGGAATATTATCGTAATATTTGGGAGGTTTTGCCAACATCTGCGGGGGGGGGGGCTCGTAACTAGCTTTTATTGTGTATTTTATGTGGTGGATTATCGCGCGTTCTTGCGAATGCTTGCAATGACACAATGGCGGATTCTTGTGGGATTCTAATCATTTGAGATGTTTCGCTACACTCAACATGACAAATGATATTTTATAACCCACCCCCTAGCCCCCTCCGCAGGGGAGGGGGAATTAACTTAATTAATGTATGGAAATAAAAATGGAGGTGCGACTTTAGTCGCACTCATCATTAAATACGTGCGGTTGAAACCGCACCTCCAATCTGCCATTGCTCACAGATTTTAGCGTCCCAGCCACAGCGCGCAACGTCTATGTTCGGGTCCGTAAGGCATAACATAGACG
>CAMXAV010000131.1 GCA_947179285.1 uncultured Helicobacter sp. | reverse complement strand
CTATGTTATGCCTTGCGGCTCGAACATAGACGTTGCGCGCTGTGGCTGGGACGTTAGAATCGGTGAGCAATAGTTGGAGGTGCGGTTTTAACCGCACATATTAACGAGTGCGACTAAAGTCGCACCTCCATTTTTATCATTTGCAAAATATTTCCCCTCCCTTGCGGAGGGGGGCAGGGGGTGGGTCATTGCGAGCGAGTGTAACGAGCGTGGCAATCAACGGGCAAAGAATCCCAAGCGAGCATGCAAAGACGTTTGATTGCTTTGCTCACGCTCGCAATGACACAATAGCGGAGGTGCGGAATTGAGCGCACATAAACAAGAATCGCGCGCCACAAATGCGCCTAATACTCCCGACACTTTGCGCGCATGTCGGCAAGTGTTGCCTTGCTTTTGCTCACAAGCGCCGATTCTGTCGTGCGCAAAAGCGTTTCGTAGTTGTTCTCAAACGCATTTTTCGACCAATTCGCCGAACCGATAAACAATGTCGAATCATCGACAATCGCGACTTTCATGTGCATGATTCCAAAATATTTGCCATTTGCCGCCTTGTTGCCCTTGAGCGTGCAAACCTCGATGTTTTTCAGCTTTGCAAGATACCCAATCGTGGAGTTTGCGTTGCTTGGCTCGTTGCTGCTTTCGTCATAAATCACGCGAACCTTCACGCCCTTTGCGGCGGCATCGCGCAAGGTTTTGGCAATCTCTCTGTTGGTGAAGCTATAAATCGCAATATCAATCGAGCTCTTGGCTGCCTTGAGGCTCGTAATCAGGCTCGAGAGTGCGGCTTTTTGCTCTTTTGGCATCATAAATAATTCACTTTCACCAAGCGCGCTTGCCGAAGCAACAAAGGCGATGATGCAGGCGATTTTGACAAGATGGCGCATTCTGTTCCCTCAAAACTTTTAGGATTAAAAATGCTATAATACCCCAAATCTTTTAATCGTATCCCACAAAGGCAACGTATGAAGCTCCTGTTGATTAACTCCAACCCCATTGTATCGAAGCTCATCAAGCTCAGCGCAGACAAGGTCAACGTTGATGTGCTCGAATCCGAGACGCTCGATGGCATCGAACTCAATGATATTGGGCTTGTCTTTGTCGATGACAAGTCTTTGCGCAAAGACTTAGCCGAGACGCTTGCCCAGAAGCTCCCCAACGCCAAGCTTGGCTTCATCTATTCCAAAAACAGCAAAAAAGAAAGCGGCTTTCACCTCTATGTTCAAAAGCCATTTTTGCCCACAGATTTTGTTGAGTTGCTGAAAAACGAAACGATTGGTATGGACAAAAAAACCTTTGCGTCCCCCGAGGCAGGCGCGGCGACAACGGCTGTTGCGCCAGAAGAAATTAGTGTCGAGGACGCAACAGCTGTTCCTGATGATATGTTGCAACAAAGTCTCGGCAAGAGCGATGATGATATAGAAGCCGAAGAGAGCGATGATTTGATTCCAAGCGATGCGCCCGAAGAAGTTGCCGAGCCAGAAGAAAGCGAAAACTTTGACCCAGACAACCTGCCCGAAGCGCCAGAGGGCTCGACAGAGGGGCTCGAGGGAATCGAGGGGCTCGATTCTGATGTGGGCTCGGTGCTTGGCGGCGATGATGAGGACGAGAAATCGCCATTTGATGATGAAGAGGAGCTCGATTTGGAGGACGATTCGCTCGATGGGCTCGACCGCCCCAAGAAGGCAAAAGAGCCCGAGCCCGAAGCAGAGGCAGAAGCAGGCGATGAGGCGGAATCTGATGACCTCGACTTGGGCGAGGATTTGGACTTGGGCGGCGATTTGGAAGCCGAAGGTGGCGAAGAAGAGGCAGACGCAGGCGAAGAGAGCGGCGGAGAGGGCGATGAGGCAGGCGCAGAAGGCGGCGATTCTGACGACCTCGATTTGGATTTAGACTTGGGCGAGCTTGACGCAGACGCCGCAGAGCCCGAAGCACCGGCAGAAAAAGAGGGCGTGCTCGATGAGGACGATATTGCCGAAGTCAAGAGCCTGCTCGAGGACGAAGCGCCCGAGCTCGATATTGATGTGAGCGCAGAGGGAGACGACCTCGACCTTGATTTGGACATTGACCTTGCGGGCGAAGACGCAGACGAAGAAGGCACAGCAGACGCGCCCAAGGCTTCCGCAGAATCCGAAGCGCCCGAAGCAGCAGCGCTCGATGAAGATTTTGAGCTCGACTTGGGCGAGCTTGACGCAGACGAAGAGGGTGCGCCCGAAGAAGCAGAAGCCGCAGAATCCGAAGCGCCCGAAGCCGATGAGCTCGATTTGAATCTTGATGCAGAAGGCGATGTTCCCGATGAGGTCGATTTGGGCGATTTGCTCGATGATGACGATGGCGCAGCAGATGTTGAAGAAAGCGCAGAAGCCGAGCCCGAAGACGACATCGAGGAAGCAGACGATATTGAAGAGGCAGATGATATTGAGGAAGTCGAAGATGACGACATCGAGGAAACGCCCGAAGAGAGCGCAGAATCCCCAGCCGCAAGCGATGAAACAGAGCTTGACGAGAGCGATAGGGAGATTCAAAGCCTCAATGAAGTCGAGGTGGGCGCGGCGCTTGGCGAGGAGATTGAGCCTCCAGAGCCCGAAATCGCAATCGATGAACCGCTTGATGTCGTGATTCCGCCCATCGAGTCTGTCGCCGCTGCCGCCACAGAAGCCACAGCGCAGGCTGCCGCACGCGAGATTGAGCCCGAGCCTAGCAAAAAGGCAGAGGCGAGTGTCGATAACTCTGCCGCGCTCGCAAACGCCTTGCAATCGTTGCCAATCCCTGCGCTCAAGCAGCTGCTGAATGGCATGCAGCTCACAATTACAATTCGATTCCCGGAGAAAGACAATGAAAAGTAAAGAAGGTGCAATCATCGTCCTAACAGGACCAAGCGGCGCGGGCAAAACAACGCTTTGCGAGGCGCTGTTCAAGGCGTTTCCTCATCTCCGCTTCTCTGTTTCATGCACAACGCGCCCGCCGCGCGAAGACGAGATGGACGGAATCCATTATCAATTTTGGAGCAAAGAGCAGTTCCAAGAGGGAATCGCACGTGGCGATTTTGTCGAGTATGCCGAAGTGCATGGCAATTTCTATGGCACGCTTAGAGCAGAATTGCAAATCGGCATCGACATGGGTTGGCTCACATTGCTCGACATCGATGTGCAGGGGCAGATGAACATCAAAAAACTCTATGGCGATTATGTTTTGTCGATTTTTGTTACCACGCCCAGCTATAAAGACCTCGAGAATCGCCTGCTTGCGCGCGGAACAGAGGGCACAAACAACCTGCAAGAGCGGCTGCAAAGCGCCGCTTCAGAGATGAAACACATTCCGTCTTTTGATTATTTGATTATTAATGATGACAAAAAACGCGCCGAAAACGAGATTGTCTCGATTGTGCATGCGTTTTTGTGCACGATTCCGCGCTATGATGTGCAGAAGCTCATTGACAATTGGGCGCAAAGCTAGTGCAATTTACCAAAACAGAGTATAATCCAAAAACCGCGCGTGCATGCAGCAAAAAGGAGTGAAAATGGGTCCGAGTGTCCAGCAATTATTAATCGTTCTAGCCATTGTGATTTTGATTTTTGGCGCAAAGAAGATTCCCG
>CAMXAV010000130.1 GCA_947179285.1 uncultured Helicobacter sp. | reverse complement strand
GTCCCATTCATGCTTGATTTCATGCACATTGCGCCCAAGCGCTGTGGCAATCTTGCCAAAACGTTCGCCGAACTTGCCGCTATTGACGACAAGCGCCGTGTCGCTGCAAAAGGTCGCCACGCATGCTTCCATAGCGCCTGTGCCCGAGCTCGCGAGCATGAGGACTTCATGCATGCCAAGCAACGCGAGCAGCGAGGTTTTTGCACTCGAAAAGATGTTTTCAAATTCGGGTGTTCGGTGGTGGATTGTTGGCGCTGCCATTGCCCAACGCAATTCTTCGAGCACAGGCGTTGGACCGGGTGTGAATAACAACATATTGTCTCCTAGTATGAGATTCCAAACCAGCTGATAACCAAGAAAATTGTGCCGCTTAGGACGGCTGCAACGGGAACGGTGATAATCCATGTGGCGATGATTTTATTAAACGCCGAACGTTTCACAAGCTCTTCTTTGTAGGCTTGTTTGAGCTTCTTTTGCTCTTTTTTGCTCAAGAAAGGCAGCGCATCGTCTGCTGCTGGCGCTTTTTTCTCGACCATTTTCATCTTGCCTTCCGAATCTATCGCCACGCCCGCAGCAGCAAGCGCCTCTTCGGCTTCGCGTCTTTGCTTGATGGCTTTGAGCAGCAATTGCTTTTTCGCCATAGGCGCTTTGCGGAATGTCTCGAGGAATTGGTTAATCGCTGTGGTGTCCTCGCCGCTTTCTTTGTGCGCCTCGATGATGGTTTGTTCGATTTGGAAATAGTGGCGCTTGATTCCTTCGCGCAAGAATCCAACGCCAAAAACCGCGCCCACAGCCACGTGCGTAGAGCTAATGGGCAAGCCCAAGGCAGACGCAACGAGCACGGTAACCGCAGCGCTCATCGCCACGCAAAAGGCGCGGATTTGGTCGAGCTCGGTAATCTCGCTGCCCACGGTGCGGATAAGCTTTGGTCCATAGAGCGCGAGCCCGAGCGAGATTCCAAACCCGCCGACAATCATAATCCATAATGGCACGCTCGCGGCTTGCGCGAAATCATCGCCATGCACGACAAGGTCGTTGATTGCCGCGAGTGGTCCGATTGCGTTTGCAACGTCGTTTGTGCCATGCGCAAAGCTTAGAAGCGCGGCGGCAAAGATGAGCGGAATCGTGAAAAATTTGCCCACGCTCTCTTTGTTGTTTTCGAGCTTTGCCGAAGCGGCGATGATGAGCGGGCGGCAGACGAAATACACAATCAAACCAATGACGATAGAGATTCCGAGCGAGACGGGCATGGGAAGGCTAAAGATGTCTTTGAAGCCCTTGTCAATCATATACATACAAAACGCGAAAGTCATCAAGAAGAGCAAAATGGGCACGACCGTTTGCGCCGCCTTGAGCTGGTCTTCTTTGTAGGTGATGGTGCGTTTGACGACAAACAAGAAGCTTGCCGCGATGAGCCCGCCAAGCAAGGGCGAGATAATCCAACTGCCCACGATTTCTATCATTTTTGTCCATTGGACAATACCAAAACCGCCCGCCATGATGCCCGCGCCGAGGATTCCGCCAACAACGGAATGCGTGGTGGAGACAGGAGCGCCAAGAACGGTGGCGAGGTGCAGCCACACGGCGCTTGAGATGAGAGCGGAGAGCATGAGGTTGATGAAGGTTGTTTTGTCTTGCAACACTTCATAGCTCGAATCGATGATGCCCGAACGGATTGTGTCGACGACATCGCCCCCAGCGATGATTGCGCCGCTCGCCTCGCACACAGCTGCGATGAGAATCGCGCCACCCATTGTGAGCGCTTTTGAGCCAACGGCAGGACCGACATTGTTTGCAACATCGTTTGCGCCGATGTTCATCGCCATATAGCCCCCAACCATTGTTGCAACAATAAGGACGGAGAGCCCCGACATGCGTGAATCGCCCCCAAATGCCGAAGCCGAATACAACGCAACAGCAGCAGCCGCCAACACAAACAAAATGGCAAGCCCGAGCTTGATGAAGTCGGCACGATTGAATCTTGTAGCCTGCTCCAGCTTGCGCATGTTTTTGATATTGTCCATTAGATACCCCCTAGTATTATAGCGGTGGTATTATAGCACATGTTGCAGGCATTTCCATTGTCGATGTTGCGCGATTGGAGCGAGCAGGGAATCGGGATTGCACACAATAGGGACTTTGACACATTCAAGCAGCGGCAAATCGTTAATCGAATCGCTATAAAAACATGAATCTTGAATTAAGGTTTGATAATCTTTATTTAAGTATTCTTGCAAGCGTTGCACCTTGCCTTCGGCAAACGACAAAATGCCGATTGTGCGCCCCGTGAAAATGCCATTTTTGCGTTCCGTTTGGCTCGCAATCGTTTCGGAGATTCCAAAGAGCGTGGCGATGGGCTGCACGAGAAAATCGGCGGTTGCCGAGACGAGGATTCTTCTGTCATTTGCATGCGCATGCAGAATCGTACGCATGCTGGGGTAGGCAAGCGGGGCGATTTTTTGCGAGACAAAATCCGCAACAAGCGCAGCGACGTCTCTTTCGCCCAAATTGGCGACAGTGCGGAGAAAAAACTCCATAAAGGCGCGCATGTCGATTGTCTTGTTTTTGTATTGCTGCGCATAGACGGCGAGCTGCTCTAAAAAGCTCGCATCGACAAGCTTATGTTCTATGCAAAATTCTATCCACTTTCCCGCGCTATCGCCTGCAATGAGCGTCTCATCGAGGTCAAACAGCGCGAGCAATGTTAGCCTTTGCGTTTTTCGATGATTTCTTTGGCGATATTGCCAGGAACTTCGCCATAATGGCTCATTTCCATGACATACGTTCCGCGCCCTTGCGTTGCCGAGCGCAAATCGGTTGAATAGCCAAACATCTCGGCGAGCGGCACAAACGCGTTGATGATTTTGAGCCCTTGTCGGTCGTCCATCGAGTTGATTTGCCCGCGGCGGCGGTTGAGGTCGCCAATCACATCGCCCATATATTCTTCGGGTACTTCGACTTCGACTTTCATGATAGGCTCGAGCAGCACGGGGCTTGCGTCTTTCGCGGCTTCTTTGAATGCCATAGAACCGGCGATTTTGAACGCCATTTCGCTCGAATCGACTTCGTGGTAGCTGCCGTCATAGAGCGTTACCTTGCAATCGACAACGGGATAGCCCGCGAGCACGCCGCTTTGCATTGCCTCGATGATACCTTTATTAACAGCGGGGATATATTCTTTGGGAATCACGCCGCCCTTGATTTCATCGATAAATTCATAGCCTTTGCCTGCCTCTTGGGGCTCGAGCTTGATAAAGACATGCCCATATTGCCCGCGCCCACCGCTTTGCTTGGCATATTTGTGTTCTTTGTTCACGCTGCTGCGAATCGTCTCGCGGAAGGCGACTTGGGGCTGCCCCACTTCGGCTTCGACTTTGAACTCGCGCTTCATGCGGTCGACGATGATTTCGAGGTGCAACTCGCCCATGCCCGAAATGATGGTTTGCCCGCTTTCTTCGTCTGTCTCAACGCGGAAGCTTGGGTCTTCTTCGGCGAGCTTCGAGAGCGCGATGCTCATTTTTTCTTGGTCGGCTTTGGTCTTGGGCTCGACAGCAATCGAAATCACGGGCTCGGGGAACTCCATGCGCTCCAAAATCACGGGG
>CAMXAV010000129.1 GCA_947179285.1 uncultured Helicobacter sp. | reverse complement strand
TTGCTTTCCTTTGGCACAGGCGCTGGCAGCTGCGTGAGGTATTTTTCGGCAAGCAAAAGCTCGATAATTTTTTTATAGACGGGCACGGCTGTGCGCGCGCCGAAATAGGATTCTTCGGTGTTGGGCTCGAGGACGACAATGCCGATTGTGTAGCGCGACATCGCGTCAGCCGCAAAGCCAAAAAAGGAGCTGTTGTAGCGGTTCACATATTTGCCGCTTTCGGCGATATGCGCCGTGCCTGTTTTGCCGCCAACGATGACGCCGGGCACGGCTGCGCCCTTTGCCGTGCCTGTTTGCACGGTCTTAATCAGCAAATCTTGCAGAATCACGGCGCTATTTTTTTGGATAATCTGCTGGGGCTGCTGATGTGAAATGGGATATTTGAGATTATCGACAACCACGCCTTCGGCAATCAGCGGGTCGTTTGTTGCGCCATTGTTGGTGATGATGTTGTAAGCCTTGAGCATTTGGATAAATGTGCTCTGCAAGCCATAGCCATACGACACAGTCGCCTTATAGACTTCGTTACCAAGCATTGTGCGCGATGGAATCTTGCCATATTGTTCAAAGGGCAAGTCGATTCCGCTACTGCGCGCAAAGCCGAGCTGCACCAAGCCGTCATAGTATTGTGTCGATGAAAGCTTTTGGGCGACTTGCGCCATGCCGATGTTGCTTGAATAAATCATAATCTCCTCGAGATTCGCTTCTTTCATGCGATGTGTGTCGGTGATGACGAAGTTGCCAATCTTATAGCGCCCGCCATAAAGCGGAAATTTTTCGTTTAAGTCCAAGAGGTTGTTTTCGAGCAAAATAGCATAAATCAGGGGCTTAATGATACTGCCCGGCTCGAAAGCATGTTCGACAGCGGAATTATTGAGATTCGGATAGACATCTTTTGTGATTTTATTAGGATTGAAACGTTTGGTTGATGCAAGGGCGATGATGCGCCCACTTTGGGCTTCCATAATGCCCGCGATGATTTCTTTTGCGCCAATGCGCACATTTTCAGAATCGAGCAATCGTTCGATTTTTGTTTGGAGCTTGAGCGCGATATTGAGCGTGAGGCTATATCCATCGTTGCGTTCAGCATAGAGCGCGTCTTTGCTCAAAATGGGGTTAGAGCCAACATCGCGTTCGGCATAAATCTTGCCATGTTGAATGGATTCGAGATAGCCATTATAGAATCCTTCAATGCCCTTAATGCCGCTTACACGGGTGATTCTATCTTCTTCGGTTTTTTGCACATAGCCCACGAGAGGCTCCATAGAGCTTGTGTAGAGATAATCACGTTGCTCGCCGCTTTCGAGGATTGAAAGTCCATACTTAAAAACGCGTCCTCTAGAATCTTCGTATTCTCGAAAGACATCATAAAGATTGAGCGTATAGACAAGCTGCTTGAGGTTGGCAGCCGTTTTTGCGTCTATGGCATACGACAAAACAACATTGCCTTTTTTTGTCAGTTTTTCGCGCACATCAGATTCGCTCATGCCGCTATAAATGCAAAACAAAGCGACAAACAAATCAAACTTGCGGGGGTCGATGTTGTAGGTATTGACAACAGCCTTGTAGAGCTTCTTGCTCGAGGCGAGCATAAAACCATCGCTGCTATATATCGAGCCACGAACGGCGCTTTCGAGATGCGTTGCGCGCAGAGAGGGTGGCTTGCGTTCGCTTAAGATTGTATGATATAAGGAAACCAAGAACAACAAAAAACCAAGCAGCAAAACGCCGTAAAGAACGACAATCTTGCCCGTACGTGTCTTGCTGCTTGCGAGATTCATTCAGACCTAAATTTGAGTCCTAAGAATCTCTTTGTAAGCACTAATCGCCTTGTTGCGAACCTCAAGCATGAGCTTCATGCTGTTTTCTGCCTTGCCGATAGCAATCGCCGCTTGGTGCAAATCTTTGATTTGCCCTGTGGCAACATCGGCTAGCGCCTGCTCACTTCGTTGTTGATTTAGGTTAACCTCATCAACCGCACGCTTAAGAACGCTCGCAAAACTTTTATCAAGAGGAGCGTCATTAACGAACGGCTGCTGTGGCACACCTCCAACGGGAGCAATTGGGCTCACTGGTGCAAAAGGTGCAATTTTGCTAATTTGATTCATATCCGCCATTTCAGACTCCTTGTCTTTGTTTTAGCCTTCTTAAATCCTAAAGGTCTCATACACTATATCGGCAACCCGAGAAAATGTATTATAGAGACTCTAACCTATAACTCTGCTGAAACCCTATGCATTTTGGAACATCGTAAGCGCTGTGCTGGTCATGTTCTTTGCACTCTGAAACGCAGCAACATTCGCTTGGTAAGCCCTTGTCGTCTCGATGAGGTTAGACATCTCCACAACAGGGTTTACATTAGGATAAGCAACATACCCTTCACTGTTTGCGTCCGGATGATGCGGTTCATATTTCATGCGTGGCTCTGTGTCATCACGCACGATTTTGTCGATATAAACGCTCATAATCGGCGGCTGTGGCTTGCGCCCCCACTCGTCTTCGTCAAGAGGGTCTTCATAACGCAAAATGTTGTTGTCCTCTCCTAGCTTCTTGTTCAAGACTTCGTTAAAGTCAAAAGCCCTGAAAATCACGTCTTTGCGGCGATAGGGACCACCCTCATCGGTGCGTGTTGTGTTTGCGTTTGCGATGTTGCTCGAAATCATATTCAAGCGCACGCGCTGTGATGATAGCCCATAACCGCTAATATCAAAACTAGACAAAAATGACATTTGAAACCTCCCTCACATTATAATGACCGACTCGATTCGAGTGCATAGTTGAACATGCCGCCATGCTTTTTCAAAGCGTTCACAATCGCTTGATACATCACCGAGTTTTTGCCCAATTCGCTGGTCTCGACATCGAGATCCACGCTGTTGCCATCGTTTCGCGCAAGATGCCCATCACGATAGAAAATCGTGCTTTTGTTATCATCGGGCGTGCTTGGGTCCAGATGACGTTCATTGGGTTTCCACAATGTAAGCCTCTTATCGGGTACATAGTTTAGCAATTCTTTTGCTTTTTTCGCTAGAACTTGCTCAAAGTTAATATCCTTAGGGCGATACATCGGCGTATCCACATTTGCAATATTACTTGCAATCAAATCTTGTCGAAGCGACCGATAATCAAGCGCCTTTACAGCTATTTCTTTGGCTTCGCTATAGCTAAAAATGCTGTCTGTCTTACTAATCATCGAAAATCCTTTTATTGCAAATCTCTAATACTCAGACTCTAGCAATAACAGTTCCACATTTGACCTCATCACGACAAAATCACGCAAACATTCTTGCGACAATCGCCAAAGCGCCCAAAACAAGGGGCTTGTAGCGCCGCAAATCCGACTTCTGCTTTTGTCATGCTGTGTCCCCATAGAGAGAAAAGGTACCCGAATATATGATAGCAACAAATGGTTAATGAAAAGGCAAAATCGCAGAGATGTTGCGCTTTGCTCGCATGCGTGCGCTTTTGTTGGGATTCTTAGAATCTAGCCATCTGTCATTGCGCGGGCTTGCCCGAAGCAATCAACCGTGCCGAGCGTTCAGAGTGTTCGATTGATGTTGTGATAAAAACGTCAGGCAAAACAAGCAAGAAGGCTGACTCTTAGGGAATC
>CAMXAV010000128.1 GCA_947179285.1 uncultured Helicobacter sp. | reverse complement strand
AAGCGCCAAACGAGAATCGACACATCGAGCCGCCGCAATTGCACAACCTTTCGAGCGTGGAGCTAGACGCAAACGAGGTGCTCGAATCGATGATTAAAAAAGAGCCGCCGCTTATGCCAATGGCGCAAGAAAGCATGAGCCTTAGCGAGCCGCATGCACCCATGCGTGCGCAAGAGACGCGTTCGGACGAAAGTATCGACAGCGACAGGCGTTTTCTCGAGGGCTTGCGCGAGCGCATTTTGGTGATGTTTGAGGGCATGCAATCGCCCAACAACCGCGCGGCAGAGGCGAAGATTGATTTGATTCTGAACTTCTTTGAGTGGCAGCTCTCGCTGATTGACGAACGATTGGAAAGCAAAAAATAGAGATGTTGCCATTGGATTACTAAACGTTTACTTTGTGCTTTTATAATTCGTTCATCTCACCCGAACGGAGACCTGAAGGTGTAGATAAGAGAATCAAACCTCTTTATGACAAACAGGGCAGAGGAACACCCCCAAATCCCAACACCCCCTCTGCCTTGTTGGTCAGCCTGTTTGATGTTTTGCGTTTCTGCGTTTTTGTAGCCAATGTGGCAGCGCACAACAAAAACAGATGGCTCCACCAACAAAAAGCTAAGAGCTTGGCTTGAAGCTTTTGTTCTTTAAAATTTGAATCGTTTTAAGGCAGATGGGTCCTTGACATGCATTGAGACTGCAATTGTCATTTTGACGCCCCTACCAACCCGATTCTTGAAAGAAATTGCCGAAGCCTCCTCCTTATGTGCTATGGAAAGGACCCTTATGCTAAAGATTCTAATGATAGAAGATGATATGGAACTTGCAGCGATTTTGAGCGAATACCTCGAAAGTCACGGAATCTCTGTAACAAGCTATGACGAGCCCTACACGGGCATGAGTGCCTTGAATACTCATCATTTTGACCTCCTCCTTTTAGATTTAACGCTTCCCAACCTCGATGGGCTCGAAGTGTGCAAGAGGGTCGCCAAAAACAAGAACATTCCAATCATCATCTCGTCAGCACGAAACGACACCAATGATAAAATCAAAGGTTTGGAGTTTGGTGCTGATGATTACCTCCCCAAGCCCTATGACCCAAAAGAGCTGATTGCCCGCATTTACAGCGTCTTGCGCCGCTATAATGGCGTGCCCAAAAACACGCCGCCGGCAACCAACAAGCCTTTTGAGCTGCACGAGGGCAGCCGAGAAATCTTCCACCGCGGCGAGCTCCTCGACCTCACACGTGCCGAATACGAGATTCTCGCACACCTCATCAAACGCAATGGCGCGGCGATTTCGCGCGAGGAAATCTCGCTTAGCTCGCCATCTATCAACCCCGAAAGCTCCAACAAAAGCATCGATGTCATCATCGGGCGACTCCGCTCAAAGATTGAAGCAGACCCCAAAAGCCCCAAATTCATCATCTCTGTACGCGGCATTGGCTATCGATTAAATAATGGAGACAAATAGTCGGAATGAAATGGTACAATTCCATATTCACAAAGGTTACAATCCTGTTTGCCTTTGCGCTTGTGGGATTGGGCGCGTTTTCGTTCTATTCAATCCAAACGCAAACCGCCAACGAACATCTTGAATTGCAACGCAAATACAATCAATTCATCATCACAATCAACCAAATTATCCGCTATGGCGGCGATATTGCCCTAATTGACGAATACCTTAAAGAACTCAACTTCAAGATTGTGAACAACCCAAAGATTCAGCAAGACCTCCTTGCCGAGCTCAACCCCGATTTTAACGGCATTACGGCAAAGTTTTTGCATGACAACGACATCGTCTATATCCTCGTTCAAACCCCGCAAAAAATCACGCTCTATCGCGATTCTTTCCGCGAATCGCTGCATAATTCCTATATTCTCACATTTGTTGCGTTTTGTGTCGTGCTTTTTCTTTATATCCTCATCATCAAGGCGCTCATTCCGTTGCGCAGCTTGCGTAAAGCCGTGCAACATTTCGACCAAGACCACATCAACGCTTCGTGTATCGTTGCCCAAAATGATGAAATCGGCGAACTCTCGCTCGAGTTTGACAACGCGTTTCGCAAAATCGAGGCGCTGAATCAATCGCGCCAGCTCTTCTTGCGCGCCATTATGCACGAGCTCAAAACGCCGATTACCAAAGGCAGAATCGTCGCAGAAATGATTGAAAATGCAATCCAACAAAAGCGGCTCATCTCTGTCTTTCAGCGGCTCAATCATCTGATTGATGACTTCGCCAAAATCGAAGAGATGAGCTCAAATAATTATCATCTTTCAAAAGACACCTACCCATTCGCGCAGATTCTGCAACGCGTCTTTGAAAATCTGCTCATCGACACAACCACGCGCGATTTTCCCATCGATTGCCCCGATGTTTCTGTCGATGTCTATGTCGATTTCGACATCTTCTGCCTCGCCATTAAAAACCTAATCGATAATGCGCTCAAATACAAGACGCACGGCAAAGTCATTATCCAAATCGAAGACGACCAAATCGCTGTTAAAAACCTTGCGCAGCCCTTCCCGCGCCCGATAGAGGAATATTTCTTGCCCTTTTTCAAAAACGATAAGAATCCGCAATCAAAGGGGCTTGGCTTGGGGCTTTATATCATCAAAAACACGATAGAACGGCAGGGATTGCAGCTGCTTTATGCCTATGAAGAAGGCTATCATATCTTTCGCATTAAAGGTGCGATTCTAAGTCATGAAACCTAAAAACCAAAGGAGATTCTATGAAACGTTACCGCCCATTGCGCATTCACCCCATCTTGCGCGAAGCACTCACCCAAACGCGTCTGGACAAACGCGATTTCATCTACCCCCTCTTTGTCATCGAGGGCAGCAATTTGCGCAACCCCGTCCCGTCTATGCCCGACGTGTTCCAGCTTAGCATCGATTCGCTGCTTGAAGAATGCAAACGTTTGCTGATGCTTGGCATTCGCTCGATTCTGCTGTTTGGAATCCCAAAGACAAAAGACAACATCGGCAGCGATGCGCTAAGCGACAACGGCATCATCGCGCGTGCAATCCGCGAGCTCAAGAGCGCCTTTGGCACAGATTTACTCGTTATCGCCGATGTGTGCTTTTGTGAATACACCGACCACGGGCATTGCGGAATCCTCGATTCTAATGGAATCCTTGATAACGACCTCACGCTCGAAATTTTGCAAAAACAAAGCCTCTGCCTCGCGCGCGCGGGCGCTGATATGCTCGCGCCAAGCGGCATGCTCGATGGCATGATTTCTGCAATGCGCGATGTGCTCGACACGCATGGATTCTACAACCTGCCGATTATGAGCTACTCGACCAAATTTGCGAGTGCCTATTATGGACCTTTCCGCGATGTGGCGCAATCGACCCCCCAAAGCGGCGACCGCAAGAGCTACCAGCAAAACCCCGCCAACCGCAACGAGGCGATTCTTGAGAGCCTGAACGATGAGAGCGAGAATGCCGATATTCTAATGGTCAAGCCCGCGCTTGCCTATCTCGACATCGTGCGCGACATTCGCGAAAGGTCGCTTCTGCCACTTGCGGTGTATAATGTCAGCGGCGAGTATAGCATGCTCAAGCTCGCGGGCGAAGCGGGCATTGTCGATTATGACAGGATTCTAGTCGAGACAATGC
>CAMXAV010000127.1 GCA_947179285.1 uncultured Helicobacter sp. | reverse complement strand
GTGATGAGCTCGGTGATTTCCTCGACAAGCTTTACGTTGCTGCGTTCGAGGACATTTTGCAAGATTGCGCCGCGCCCTTCTTGGTTGGGTGCGCCCACAATCGGGTCGCCCGAAGCGTCCGTGTTAATGTAGAGGTTGTCGCCGAGCGAATGCAAACCTGCGGGGTTGATGAAGTTTGCAATCTCAATCTGCCCAAGCTCTTGGGACTGCGTATCGCCCGCGATTGTCGCCGTTACAAGCCCATCTTCAGAAACGCCAATCGCGGCGTTTTGGTTGTTGCGCAAGTTCTCGGGCACCGTGATGTTTGGAACAAGCTGATAGCCCTTTGAATTGACGATATTGCCTTCGCGGTCGAGCTTAAACTGCCCATCTCGCGTATAGGCAGTCGTCCCGTCAGGGAGCTGGATTTGGAAGAATCCTGCGCCGTTAATCATCATATCAAACGAGTTGCCTGTTTGCATCGGGTTGCCTGCCTCCCAAAGCTTTTGCACAGAGACATTGCGCACGCCCACACCAACCTCGATTCCCGTTGGGCTCTGGGTTGTTTCTGATGTATTTGTGCCCGCATATTGCAAAACTTGCGAGAAAAGGTCGGCAAATTCTGCTCGTTGTTTTTTGTAGCCTGTTGTGTTGACATTGGCGATGTTGTTGGAAACAACATCGATTTGGGTTTGCATACCAATCATTCCTGTGGTTGCAGTATAGAGTGAACGCATCATGATAAACTCCTTTGTTAGCTTGAACGTTGCGCAAGCTTGTTGATTGCATCGTTGTTGAGGTCGTCCATGTGGGTATTGATGACTTTACCATACATTTCTACCAACCTTTGTGTCTCAATCAGCCCTGTCATCTCCAAAACGGCATTGACATTGCTTTTTTCCAAAACGCCCTGAAAAACAGGACCATTGCCCTCGTTGAAGCTCCGCTCTTCATCGCGCTCCTCGGGGTATTTGTAGAGATTCCCGCCCACATTTTGGAGGTATTTGGGATTCTCAAACGCCACAACGGCGATATTGCCCATTGGCACGGTCGCCTCGCCCATTTGCTCGAAGGTTAGAAACTTCGCATAGATATTGCCAAGAGGGTCGACATTGATAGCCGCGCCTTCGGGAATGTCGATGTATTGTGGTCCATCGACATATTCACGTGGCAAAACCGCGAAGCCCTCTTTGGTTACGAGCCGTCCTTCATGGTTGAGCGTGAAAGAGCCATCGCGCGTATAGCGCACTCCTTCGGGCGTTTCTATCATGAAAAACGCATTGTCATTGCCCAACGCAAAGTCGAAAGTATTGTCGGTGATTTGCATTGCTCCTGCTTTCAAATCCCGATATTCCTCGACAACATGGGGCACGCGCGTCATCGCGCGGTTGAGATATTTCGCCGCCGCCTTGGTTTGGTCTTCGATGGGAAGCTCGTCTTTTTTGGTCTCGTATAATCGCATGAAATCGCCAATCACAACATCGGTGCGTTTATAGCCCGTGGTGTTGATGTTGGCGAGATTATGCGAGATGATGTCGAGACGATTCATCTGCGTAACCATACCGCCTGTTACATTATAAAAGCCAGTCTGCATATCCGTCCTTGTTAAGGGATTCCCGATAAATCGGTCTTACAAGGACTTCAGCAAATGCCGTTCCAACTCGGATAATAGAATCGGCAAAAGCGGCAAAAACAAAAGTTTAAATCGCCGCAAATGGAATCTTGAGCGTTTCAGCCGTCTTGCTTCGGTGTTCGTTGAAATGTTGGATATTCTCCTCGAGCCCAAAGCCATACGATGGGAGCATTTCGCGCAATTTATCCTCCCAGCCGTCTTTTTGAATCCGCTCCTTAAAGCATGTGCGCACGACTTGCAACATAATATCCACAGCCGTAGAAGCCCCAGGAGACGCGCCAAGCAGCGCCGCCAAGCTGCCATCGCTTGATGTAATCACCTCTGTACCAAACTGCAAATCGCCATGCCCCGAGGCGTCTCGGCGAATCACCTGCACGCGCTGCCCGGCAAATTGTTCTGTCCAATCGCCGATGTTTGCGTTAGGAACATACAGATTGAGCTTTTTCATGCGCCCTCGCATGCCCATCAGCACCTGCTCGACAAGGTAGATTGTCAGGGGCACATTGCGCATACCCGCTTCGAGCATCGGCAACCAGTTGTCGCTGCGCATCGAAAGGGGGAAGTCAAACCAGCTGCCATGTTTGAGGAACTTCGTGTTGAATCCCGCATAGGGACCAAAGAGCAGATGTTTTTTGCCATGGATAATGCGCGTGTCGAGGTGGGGCAGCGACATGGGCGGCGCGCCAAGCGAGGCTTTGCCATAGACTTTGGCGTAATGCTTATTGACAATTTCCTCGTTTTTGCATATCAACCACAAGCCGCCCACAGGGAATCCGCTATACCCCTTTCCTTCGGGGATTCCGCTTTTTTGCAACAGCGGGAACGCGCCGCCGCCAGCGCCCAAAAAGACAAACTTCGTGCGCACGGTCTTGATTGTGCCATTCTTTGTGTCTTTGAGGCGAATATCCCAACCACTCGAACGTTTATCGAGCCCAATGGCGCGATGATTTGTGAAAATCTCAAAGCCAGACATTTTCGATAGCGAATCGCGCAATTGATGCACCATCTCGCCAAAATCCACATCTGTGCCCTCTTCGATACGCGTTGCGGCAACGCGTTGGTCTGTCGCTCGCCCTTCAATCAGCAAGGGCGCCCATTGCTTGATGAGCTCGTGATCTTCGGTATAGACCATATTCTTAAACAATGGCGAAGCAGAGAGCTGCTCATGACGTGTGCGGAGAAATGGAACATTTTCATCAAAGACAAAACTAACATGAGGCAACGGATTGATAAACGTCTCGGGTGCTTTCAAAAGCCCTTTGCGCACGCAATGGGCATAAAACTCCTTGCTTATCTCATAAAGTTGATTAATCGCAAAAGCTTTTTTGGTTTGGATAGAACCATCCGCATTTTCGGGGGTGTAGTTGAGCTCGCAAAGAGCCTGATGCCCTGTTCCGGCGTTGTTCCACACCATGCTGCTTTCTAATGCAACATCTTCTAGCTTCTCATAGATGGCAATGCCCAACGAAGGGTCTAACTCTTTGAGGATTGTTGCCAATGTGAAGCTCATAATGCCTCCACCTATGAGCACTATATCCGTATCATGACTATTCATTTTTTGACTCCTTGATTCAATATCTAGCAGTAGAATACCCGATTTTCGCCCCGAAAGGTTTAAAAAAGCAAAAAGAATGGGATTTTATAAACCGAGTGTGAATTTTTGCCACAACCTAGCCCCAAAAAGGAGCAAGGATAGAGACTAGGGGCGCTCATAGAGCGTTTCGCGCTCGAGTGTGCGCGCATTGAATCCGCCACCTAGAGATTTATAGAGACTAAGCGAGCTGCTCAACAAATCTGCCTTGGCGCTGCTAAGATTGAGCTGCACGCTCAACCAATTGCGCTCGGCATCGAGCAGCTCGAGGTGGGTGGAATACCCCGCTTCAAAGCGCTGTTTGGCAATCTCATACACGCGCCCTTGCGATTGCGCTTGCGCCTCAACGGCGCGCAAACGTTTCTCGGTTGTGTCGCGCGCAACGAGTGCATCTCGAACCTCCGAAAATGCGCGCGCAACAGCGGCACGATAGAGAATCAGTGCTTCCGCTTT
>CAMXAV010000126.1 GCA_947179285.1 uncultured Helicobacter sp. | reverse complement strand
GTGAATAACCTCAAGGGCGAGGACACCAAATTCACGATTTGCGCGAACGCCTCGCCCAAGAAAAATTCGCCCTATCAAGTCTTTGTCGCTGGGCGCAAGCAATTCACGCAGCAGCTTGCCGAAAAGCAACGTGAATACCATTCGATGATGGTCGAGCTGCAAGGGCTGCAACCGCTCGTGCGGCAGATTAAAGATGACATTAAAAAACTCTCAAAAGATTCCCCGCAGCTCAAGCTCATTCAGGAACAGGCGCATAATTACCGCAATTTGCTGCATTATACCGAGCAGCTAAAGGGCGAAATCGATGCGCTCGAGCGAAAGCTTGAACGCATTCGCCAAGAAATTACGAAGCTCGAAGAGAGCATGGGCAGCGCGTATGTGCTGATTAAGAGCGGCTGGAAGGGCTACAACGAAGTCAAATACAAGAAGCTTTCCGAAGAAGAGCATGAGATTTTCCTAAGCCCCAAACCGGGGCACGATGGACCGCGCATTCAGCTTGATGAGAGCATGAATCTCTTGATTAGCATGCGAGGCTAGCTGGGCTTTTTATGATTGTCGGGTTGCATGGGCATGTGATTCACCAAACGCCCACAGCGCTGTGGGTGCAAACGCAAGGAATCGTCTATGAAGTGTTTGTCCCGCTGCGCATTCTCGCGCAACAGCTAAGCGATGTGCGGCTTTTCACCACGCACATTGTCCGCGAAGACGCGATGTCTTTGTATGGCTTCTTGGAGCTAGACGAAAAGATTTTTTTCGACCGCGTGATTCGCATTAGCGGCATCGGACCAAAAGTCGGGCTCGCAATCCTTTCGACCTACACGCCTAGCGAGTTTCTCGCACATTTGCATGATAGCAAGGCAATCCAAAAAGTGCCCGGAATCGGACCCAAAAGCGCGGGGCTTTTGCGCATTGAGCTCGAGGGATTCTTCATTGCCAATTCGCAAACCAATGTGCGCGATGCGCGCCTCGCGCTCGAATCTCTGGGCTTTAAGAGCGACAAAATCCAACAGGTTCTCGCGGCTTTTGTGGGCAGCTCGCTTTCGACACAAGACATCATCAAAGAATCCCTCAAGAAGCTATAAGTGATTTTTCAATACAATACACAAAAAATATGGGGGCAACGTGAAGGCAACGGTTTTTTTTGGCGCAAGAAGCTTTGAGCATGAAGTCAGCATTGTGAGCGCCATTGTGCTGCGCGACTTGCTCGCGCTCGATTTTGTGTTCATCGACAAAATGGGCGAGATGTATGCCATCTCGCCCGAAAACATGCACGCAAATACCTTTGCAAGCGGCTCGTACAACAACGCGCCCAAGCTCACTCTCACGCAGGGCGGGCGTTTGCAAAAGGGGCTACTCAAGAGCCACTTTGTCCCTGTGAGCCTCGCGCTCAACCTCGTGCATGGCGCAGAAGGCGAGGATGGCAAGCTTGCCGCGCTGTTTGAGTTTTTCAATATCCCCTATATCGGTCCTCGCCTCGAAGCCTCGATTCTAAGCTACAACAAAGAGCTCACCAAGCTCTATGCACAAAGCAGAAACGTGCCCACCCTGCCCTATTCCGTCATTCGGCGCGGCGATTCCATTGCCGAGCCCCCGCCCTTTATCCTCAAGCCCCTGCGGCTTGGCAGCTCGATTGGCATTAGCGTTGTGAAAGACTTAAAAGAGCTCGATTATGCGCTCGATGTCGCCTTTGAGTTCGATGACGCGATTCTGCTCGAGCCCTTCAAGCAAGGAATCAAGGAATACAACCTCGCGGGCTGCTATGCAGAGGGCAAATGGCATTTGTCTATCATCGAAGAGCCCCAAAAGGGCGAGATTCTCGATTTTGACAAGAAATATCTCGATTTTTCGCGGCGCGATTCTGTGCAAAAGGCGCAAATCTCGCCAAAGCTCGAGGAGACAATCATTCAAAATTTTCAAAAAATTTATACAAACTGCTTCGAGGGCGCGCTCATTCGTTGCGATTTCTTTGCGCAAGACGATTGCGTGTATCTAAACGAAATCAACCCCGTCCCAGGCAGCCTCGCGCATTATCTCTTCGCCGATTTTCGCGCCGTTTTTGCCGCGCTTTGCTCGTCTTTGCCCAAAGTGCGCCATGTGCCAATCCAATATTTATTCATCAATCAGATTCGCAACGCAAAAGGAAAATAATTGGCTGCAAAAACCGTGAGCTACAACGAGCAAAGCTACACCCTCGCCTACACACTCCGCAACAGCGATTGCGCCGATTGTGTCGTTTTTTTGCATGGCTGGGGCAGCTGCAAGGAGCTTATGGAACGCTCCTTTGCCGCGCATTTTCCCAATCATCGCCTGCTGTTTGTCGATTTGCCCGGCTTTGGCGGCAGCAGTAACGAATCTATACTCTGCACGCGCGACTATGCCGAGATTTTGCGCCTCTTTCTCGCCGAGTTTGCGCTAAATGAGCAAAGCATTATCATCGGGCATAGCTTTGGGGGCAAAATCGCAACTTTGCTTGCGCCGCGCAACCTCGTCTTGCTCGCTAGCGCTGGAATCGTGCTCCCAAAGCCCTTGTCGGTCTCGCTCAAAATCGCGCTTGCAAAATGTTTGCGCTTCGTGGGGCTTAGCGCGCGTAAGCTGCGTGCGCGAGACGCACAGGGCTTGAGCCAATCGATGTATGCAACATTTAAAAATGTCGTAAACGAAGACTTCCGCCCCATTTTCGCCGCGCTTTCGTCTAAAACATTGCTGCTGTGGGGCAAAGACGACACAGCCACGCCGCTGCATAGTGCGCACGAAATCGCCGCGCTCGTGCGCGATTCCAAGCTTTTGGTTTTTGAGGGCGACCATTATTTTTTTCTAAACCATGCACAAGAAGTCGCAAAAAACATTGTGCAATATTTTAAATAAGGGCAGGAGATGGAATTTTTTACACTTGAAAGCGTCTATCCAGAAGTCGATTGGACGATTGTACGCATTGTATCGAATTGGATTTTCCTCCTCGCACTTGCCTATTATCTTCTGACAAACCTACAATGGTATAGCTATAAAATCTTTCGCGTTCTTTTTCGCCACCATAAATGGCGTTGGCATCTCTATTATTTTCTTATTCCTATCGTGCTTTTTATCTATGCGGGCGATGTTTTCTATCTCTATTTCTATATTCTCTATCTGCCCTTTTTAATCTATTGGGCAAAGAATCTCGACAAGCCTTTGGTGCTCACCAACCGCATTGGGCGCTTTCTTTTTATCTACATCGCCCTGTTACTCTTTGGCGAGATTCTGCATTATGGTCTTTCTAGCCCCATTAAAAACAATACTTTCTATCTCTCGCCCCTCATTTTAACGATTCTCATTAGCAATGCAACCGAGCTCATTCTCTTGCGGCAATATGCAAAAGTCGCAAAAGAAAAGATTTTGAGCCTGCAAAAGCTCAAAGTCATCGCCATCACAGGCAGCTTTGGCAAAACGAGTCTTAAAAATTTTCTCGCACAGATTCTTAGCGAAAAGTTCCAAGTCTATGCCACGCCACGTAGCGTGAATACCTTTGCTGGAATCGTCAGCGACATCAACACGCATCTACCCGATTTTAGCGAATTTTATGTTGTCGAAGCTGGTGCGCGCGCGCCGGGCGACATCTTGCAAATCGCGCGCCTCGTGTCGCCGCAATATGGCATTGTCGGCAAGGTTGGCTCGGCGCACATGGAATACTTTAAGACGCTCGAGGCAATCCGCGAC
>CAMXAV010000125.1 GCA_947179285.1 uncultured Helicobacter sp. | reverse complement strand
GATTATCACCGCAACAACTATTGCCCGCTTGGCTCTGCGGCGCTTGCGGGCAGCCCATACCCCATCGACAGAGACTTCACGGCGCACAATCTCGGCTTTGCCGCCCCAACGGCGAACGCAATGGATTCCGTGAGCGACCGCGATTTCGCGCTCGATATGCATTATAGTCTAAGCATGCTCGCGATGCACATCTCGCGCCTTGCCGAAGAGCTCGTGCTTTGGAGCAGCAGCGAGTTTGGCTTCGTGCGCTTCAGCGATGCGTATGCCACAGGCAGTTCGATTATGCCGCAAAAGAAGAATCCCGATGTCGCCGAGCTTTTGCGCGGCAAAACGGGGCGCGTCTATGGCAATCTTATCGCGCTGCTTGTCGTGATGAAGGGCTTGCCGCTCGCCTATAACAAAGACACGCAAGAGGACAAGGAAAACTTGTTTGATTCCGTGCAGACGCTTGAAATTTCGCTGCAGATTCTCAAGGAATTGCTGCTCACGAGCACGTTTGATTCTGAAAAAATGCGCAAAGCGTGCGCAAGGGGGCATTTGTGCGCGACAGACTTGGCAGACTTCTTGGCGCGTTCGGGCATTCCGTTTCGCGATGCGCACCATATCACGGGCAAGGTTGTCGCGTTTGCAGAATCCCAACAGCTCGACATCAGCGAGCTTAGCGCGCAGCAGCTATGCGCGCTCGATTCGCGCATTCCCGCAGACGCGGCAGCGGCGCTCGATTTGCAAGCCTCTATGAACGCGCGCGATTGCTTCGGCGGCACGGCGACAAGGCGCGTTAGCGAGCAGATTGCGCACATGCAAGAGCTGCTTAAAGGCGCAAAAGAGCTTTGGCAAAAGGAGCGCGCGTGTCGGTAGAGCAGCAAAAAATCATCGCGATGTTCGATGACATCTCAAAGAGTTATGACACGGCAAACCGCGTTTTGAGCATGGGGCTCGATGTCTCGTGGCGCAAGAAAGCCTGCCGCTTTGCCTTGCAAGCGCTCGGGCAGAGCGAACTCGTCATCGCCGATGTCGCGAGCGGCACGGGCGATATGATTTTGCATTGGCAGAGCGCCTCCGAGAGCCTGAACGTGCCGATTCGCAAGATTTGCGGAATCGACCCATCGGAGGGCATGCTCGAGATTGCGCGCAAGAAGCTGCCCAATGTCGAGTTTTTGCGCGCCGAGGCTGTCGCGCTGCCGCTTGAGAGCGATAGCGTGGATATTGTCTCGATTGCCTATGGCTTGCGCAATGTCGTCGACACGCATGACGAGTTTGTAGAGTTTGAGAGCGTGCTCAAAGAGGGCGGCATGCTCGTGATTCTGGAATTTACAAAAAACGAGAATCCGTCCCTGCTTGGCTCGCTCATGGGCTTTTATACGCGCAAGATTCTGCCCAAAATCGGCGGGCTCATCAGCCGCAACATGCAAGCCTATCAATACCTGCCCGATAGTATCGAGAACTTTTTCACGTCCCAAAAGCTCGAAGACGCGCTCGCCTCGCATGGATTCCGCACACTGCACAGCGAGTGCGCCGCGCAGGTTTCGACACTCTGTGTCGCACAAAAAATCGCCGCACCAAAGGACAACGATGAATCCAAATGAAATCTTCCTCTGCACGATTTGCAATGTTACAAACGGCAATTGCGCCGAGGATTGCGCGTATTGCATGCAAAGCGCGCGGCATGACACGGGCATTACGCCCTACCGCAAGAAGCCCGTTGAGCAGATTGTGCACGAGGCAAAAATCGCCGCGAGCGCCGGCGCGCTCGGATTCTGCCTCGTTACCTCGGGGCGCGGGTTTTCGCCCGATTCGGGCTTGCGCGATGGCACATTGCGCCATATCGCCAACGCCGCGCGTGCGCTCAAAGCCGAGCTGCCGCAGCTGCACCTCATCGCGTGCAATGGGCGCGCGACTTTCGAGCAGCTCTGCTACCTCAAAGAACACGGAATCGACAGCTACAACCACAACCTCGAGAGCGCCCAAAGTTTCTTTGCCAACATCTGCTCCACGCATACATGGGAGGAGCGCTTTAGCACATGCCAAAACGCGCTCAAGGCGGGGCTTGGGCTGTGTTGCGGCGGCATTTTTGGGCTTGGCGAATCGCCGATTCAGCGCGAAGAGATGATAGGTGCGCTCAAGTCGCTGATGCCCCACACCGTGCCGATTAATTTTTACATTCCGCACCCCGCGCTGCGTGTGCAACAAGAGCCGCTTGGCAGAATTGAGGCGCTTGGAATCGTCAAAGCCTTGCGCGCCGCGCTCCCAAAGGCGCGGCTGATGATTGCCGGCGGGCGCGAGATTGTGTTTGGCACAGAGCAGCGCGAGATGTTTGACGCGGGCGTAAACGCCATTGTGCTCGGCGATTACCTCACGACAAAGGGCAGCAAGATGCATGACGATTTGGCGATGCTGCAAGACTATGGGCTCGCGATTGCGACACAATGCCACTAGGTGCGGCGCATGCGTGAGCTCATTCGCAATTTTTCGATTATCGCGCATATCGACCACGGCAAGAGCACGCTCGCCGATTGCCTGATTCAGACCTGCGGCGCGATTGCCGACAGGGAGATGACGCATCAGGTGCTCGACACGATGGAGATTGAAAAGGAACGTGGAATCACGATAAAAGCCCAGAGCGTGCGCCTGCGCTATACTTTCGAGGGGCAAACCTACATTCTCAATCTCATCGACACGCCCGGGCATGTCGATTTCAGCTACGAAGTCAGCCGCTCGCTCGCGAGCTGCGAGGGCGCGCTGCTTGTTGTTGATGCGTCTCAAGGAATCGAGGCGCAAACGATTGCCAATGTGTATATCGCGCTCGAGAACAACCTCGAGATTCTGCCCGTGCTGAACAAAATCGACTTGCCTGCGAGCAACCCCGAGCGCGTGCAAGCCGAGATACGCCACACAATCGGCATTGAATCGCCCGTGAGCATGGTCAGCGCGAAGGCGCATATCGGAATCGAGGAGCTCCTCGCGCGGATTATCCGCGAGATTCCGCCGCCAAGCGGCAACCCAAGCGCGGCGACAAAGGCGCTCATCTACGATTCGTGGTTCGACAACTACTTGGGTGCGCTCGCGCTTGTGCGCGTGTTTGACGGCAAGATTGCCAAAGGGCAGCAGATTCTGATTATGGGTAGCGAACAAGAACATGAGGTTTTAGAACTTTTTTATCCCCATCCGTTGCGACAACAAAAGACGCAAGCCATTGAATGCGGCGAAATCGGCATTGTCGTCTTGGGGCTCAAGAATGTTACCGAGCTCGCTGTGGGCGACACGCTGACAGACGCAAAGAATCCGACACAGCATGGCATTAGCGGCTTTGAGCCCGCCAAGCCCTTCGTGTTTGCGGGAATCTACCCGATTGAGACGGACAAATTCGAGGATTTGCGCGATGCGCTCGACAAGCTGCGGCTAAACGATTCGAGCCTCGTTTACGAGCCCGAAAGCAGCGTGGCTCTGGGCTTTGGATTCCGCATTGGTTTCTTGGGGCTCTTGCACATGGAAGTCATCAAGGAGCGGCTCGAGCGCGAGTTTGGGCTAAGCCTCATCGCCACTGCGCCCACGGTGCTCTACAAGCTCACGCTCACAGATTCAAGCGAGATGTGGATTCAGAACCCTAGCGAGCTGCCGCCCGAACAAAAGATTGGCCGCTTTGAAGAGCCCTATGTGCGCGGGAGAATCATTGTCCCCGAAGAGTTTTTAATTTTAGCGGCCTATGCTGGGCATGATAGTGT
>CAMXAV010000124.1 GCA_947179285.1 uncultured Helicobacter sp. | reverse complement strand
AGCTGTTGCGCCCAGCGCAGGCCGATTGGACATACCACCACAAATATGGCACCCGCGACTATCGCGGCGGCGGGCGCGCGAGCGGACGGGAGACGGCGGCGCGCGTGGCGGCGGGGGCTGTGGCGCAGCTTTTGTTGCGCGAGATTGGAATCACGCTTGAAGGCGGAATCTTTCAAATCGGCGAGCACAAGACGCAAGAACGCGACTTTGCGTTTGCCCAAAATAGCGAGGTTTTGGCGCTCGATTCTGCTTTTGAAGAAACCTTTGTGCAAAGAATCTTGGAGGCAAAAAAGCAGCATGACAGCGTGGGCGGCGCTGCCGAAATCCGCGCATATTCTGTGCCCATTGGGCTTGGCGAGCCGCTCGCACACAAGCTCGATTCCGAGCTTGCGCGCAACCTCATGGGGCTTAATGGCGTCAAGGCTGTCGAGATTGGGGACGGAATCGCCGCAAGTAGCGCAAGTGGGAGCGCGTTCAACGATTCCATCACAAAAAGCGGCTTTGCAACCAACCACAGCGGCGGCATCTTGGGCGGAATCAGCAATGGCGACACGCTCGTTACGCGCGTCTATTTCAAGCCCACAGCGTCCATTTTCTTGCCCCAAGACACGCTCAATGTGCGCTATGAGCCCGTGCAATGCAACCTAAACGGGCGACATGACCCATGCATTGCCGTGCGCGGCTGCGTTGTGGCAAAGTCGCTTGTCGCGCTCACTCTCGCCGACATGGCGCTTTTACACATGCGCGCAACTCTTGCGGGATTCAAAAATTTCTATGCTACAATCCATTCACCATTCAAAGGATAGATATGATAACTCTCAAACAAGCCTTGCAGCTCGATAGCGCTGGAATCGAGACGCTCAAAGCGCAGATTCGCGAGAAGGTGCAGCAGAGCGACCTCAACGCCTATATCGGCGAGCTCATCGACACAGGCGCGGGAATCCCGATTCTTGTCAAAGACAATATCAACGTAAAAAACCAACCGCTGACATGCGCGAGCAATATTCTAAAGGGCTATGTCGCGCCCTACAACGCAACGGTGATTGAGCGACTCGCCGCACGCAATATGAGCGCCTTTGGGCGCGCAAACATGGACGAGTTTGCGATGGGCAGCACGACCGAGAGCAGCTGCTATGGCAAAACGCTCAACCCAAAGGCAAAGGATAGAGTGCCCGGCGGCTCGAGCGGGGGGAGCGCGGCGGCTGTTGCGGGCGGAATCGCTGTTGCCGCGCTTGGCAGCGACACGGGAGGTTCGATTCGCCAGCCTGCGGGCTTTTGCGGCTGCGTGGGGCTCAAGCCCACGTATGGCAGGGTGAGCCGCTATGGGCTCGTTGCGTATGCGAGCAGCCTCGACCAAATTGGACCTATCACACAAAATGTTACGGACGCGGCGATTCTGCTCGATTGTATCAGCGGGCATGATTCAAAAGACAGCACGAGCGCCAACCTCGCGCCCACGCAGACCTTCGCCAACCTCAACGCAAAGCGCACATGCACGATTGCGATTCTGCCCGACTTGCTCAAAGACGCGAGCAGCGAGATTCAACAGAGCTACGAGCAAACGATTGCGCTGTTGCAAAAGTTGGGGCATAGAATCGTTGAAAAAACAATGCTCGACACGGCGTATCATATCTCCGCGTATTATGTCCTCTGTACAGCCGAAGCCAGCGCGAATCTCTCGCGATTTGACGGAATCCGCTATGGCAATCGCGTGGATTCTAGGCAGCTCAAAGATGTGTATATCCAAACCCGCACGCAAGGCTTTGGCGAGGAAGTCAAGCGCCGTATTTTGCTTGGCAGCTTCGTTCTTAGCAGCGGCTATTATGACGCGTATTATCTCAAGGCGCAGAAGGTGCGGCATCTCATCAAGAGCCAATTTGATGCGATTTTGCATGATGCCGAGCTCATTCTCTGCCCCGTTGCGCCCACACTGCCGCCAAAGTTTGGCGCGAGCGCAAGCCCGCTTGAGATGTATCTTGGCGATATTTACACGATTTCTGTCAATCTCGCCGGGCTTCCTGCCATCTGCGTGCCTGTGGGTGAAAGCAATGGCTTGCCTGTGGGCATGCAGCTCATCGGCAAGCATTTCGATGAGCAATGCCTGCTTGACGCAGCACTTGGAATCGAGAGCGCGCTAGCCTAGCTCGCCCAAAATGCGCTCGATTGTGTCGAACACGACATCGATTTGCTCAATCGTGATGATATAGGGCGGCATGAAATAAATCACATTGCCAAGCGGGCGCAACAACACGCCAAGCTCGAGCGCGCGGACATAAAAAGCCATTCCCGCACGCCCCGTGAGATTCAAATCAAACGCCGCAATCATGCCCGTTTGGCGCGGATTTTTGACGATAGAAAACCTCGCAAGATTCGCGAGGCGCTGCGCGATATGCGCGGCTTTTGCGCGGTTTGTCGTAAGCGTGTTTTCGCGCAAAAACAGCTCAAAAACCGCGTTCGCCACGCTCGCGGCAAGCGCATTGCCCGTGTAGCTATGTGAATGCAAGAAATTCTTGTTGTTCGTGTATGGCGCATAGAAGAGCTCATAGACAGCACGATTTAGCAGCACGACAGACAGCGGCAGATAGCCCCCCGTAATGCCCTTTGAGAGGCAGAGATAATCGGGCACAACATCGCATTGCTCGAGCGCAAAAAAGCTGCCCGTGCGCCCAAAACCAACGGCGATTTCGTCAAAAATAATCGCGATTCCCTCCTCGCGCGCAAGCGCACAGAGCGCGCGCACAAACGCGGCGCTGTGCATGCGCATTCCGCCCGCGCATTGCACGAGCGGTTCGAGCACAAGTGCACAGATTTTGCCACGATTGCGCGCAAACACCGCCTTTGCGCCCTCGATTGCGCGTTCAGTCTCGCGCTGCGTGGAATCCTCTGGCACGGGCAGCACGACATTTTGCAGCAAAAGCGGCGCATAGATGGCTTTGTATAGCCCCACATCGCCAACGCTTAGCGCGCCGATTGTCTCGCCATGATAGCTGTTTTGCAGGCTCGCAAACAGCGGCTTTGGAGCGTTGGAGCGCAAGAGCTCGGCATGGAAGCTCATCTTCAGCGCAACCTCAATCGCGCTCGAGCCATTGTCGGCATAGAAGCACATATCGAGCCCTGCGGGCGTGGAATCTATGAGCCGTTCGGAAAGCCGTATGATAGGCTCATGCGTGAATCCCGCGAGCAATGTATGCTCGAGATTGTGCAGCTGCGTTTGCAGCGCCTCGTTTAGGTATGGGTGGCTATGCCCAAACAGATTCACCCACCAACTGCTGATGCCATCGATATAGCTCTTGCCCGCAAAATCATAGAGATAGATTCCCTGCCCGCGCTCGATAGGGACGAGCGGATATTGCTCATGGTCGTGCATTTGTGTGCAAGGATGCCACACACAGCGCAAATCGCGTTGTTTCAAAGATTCGTTTGCCGATTGTTCCATGTCTTACCTCTTTTTAATCGAAATATTAGTAGAATTTTGGAAATAGGATTTGCGTTTGTCGCTTCGATAGACGTTGCACAAAAGGATAGAAACTCCGATGATACAATGGATGCAGAAGCACAAAAAATATCTTGTCATCACTATATGGATAAGCACCATTGCCTTTGTCGGCGCGGGCTTTGTCGGCTGGGGCGCGTATAGCTTCGCAATGGGCGAACGCTTTGTGGCAAAGGTGGGCGACAACACGATTTCGCGCAGCGATTTGGAACGCGAGTATGCGCGCCTCTTTGCAATCTATAACC
>CAMXAV010000123.1 GCA_947179285.1 uncultured Helicobacter sp. | reverse complement strand
CACGCATACGCTGTGCCCGCGGCGGAGCAGCTCCCACGCGCACGAGCGCCCAGCGGGTCCGCTGCCAACAATCGAAACCTTGCGCCCGCTCTTGCGCGTCTGAACAAACGGGCGCACGCAGTCGTGCGCAAACGCGTTTTCGATAATCGCGAGTTCGTTGGATTTAATCGCGACAGGCTCGCCGTTCAGCCCACAAACGCAAGAATCCTCGCACAAGGCGGGGCAGACGCGCCCCGTCCATTCGGGGAAGGGGTTGGTCAGGCTCAAGCGCTCGTGCGCCTGTTCCCAAAGCCCGCGACAGACTAAGTCGTTAAACTCGGGAATCAGATTGCGCAGCGGACAGCCGATGTCGCCACGCCCAATCGAGCCTGCCGCGCCAAACGCGATGCCCGCATGGCAAAACGCAACGCCGCAATCCATACAGCGCGCCGCTTGGCGCTGTTGCGCGGCGGAATCGAGCGGGGAATAAAATTCATGATAATGCCCGATTCTCTCCTTTGGCGGCAATGCGTGCGGATTCTCGCGCTCGAAGTCTAAAAAACCTCGTGGATAGCCCATCGTATCTCCTTTCAATGTTTTTGTGTCAGGTGCAAGAATGCCTTGAGCTCGGCATTTTCTTCGCCCGCAAAGCGCTTGCGCGCCTCGAGCGCCTTTTGGTAATCGCGCGGAATGATTTTGAAAAACTCCTTGCAATCAAAGCGGCTCAAGACCTCTTTTGCCTTCTTAGAATCCGTGTGGCGAATGTGTGCGACAATGAGTGTCTTTAGCTCCTCTTCGTCCTCGACACTCAATGGCAGAATGTCGACAAGCTCGGTATTCACCTTTGGCACATTGTGCTGCCCGAGCACAAACGCCACGCCGCCGCTCATTCCTGCCGCAAAGTTCTCGCCCACATTGCCGAGCACGAGCACGCGCCCACCGGTCATATATTCGCAACCATGCACGCCAACACCCAAGACGACAGCCGTTGCACCGCTGTTGCGCACGCAGAATCGCTCGCCCGCGATTCCGTCCAAATACACCTCGCCAGCCGTTGCGCCATAGAGTGTCGCATTGCCGACAATGACATTTTCCTCGCTGCTAAAAGTCGCGCTCGGCGAGGGCTTGGCGATAATCCTGCCCCCGCTTAGCCCCTTGCCCAAATAATCGTTCGCATCGCCGATGATTTCGAGCGTGATTCCACGCACGCTAAACGCGCCAAAGCTATTGCCCGCGCTCCCGAGCGCTTGGATATGAATGCTATCGCTTGGCAGCCCCTCTGCGCCATAGTCTTTGGCGATTTGGCTTGAAAGCATGGTCGCAAACGTGCGGCTTAGGTTGCTAATCTCAAGGCTTAGCTTGATGTGTTTCTTGCCCCGCGCGAGCGCGTCTGTGCAAAGCGGTAACAAGATTCGCGCGTCAATCGTGCGCGCGAGCTTGTTGTCCATCGTTTCCTTGAAATGCACAGCCGTTTTGTTGTAGGTGCTAAGGTTTGCCAGGATTCTATCGAGCCTCACTTGAGCGCGCCGCCCCTCTAGGCGCTTTTGGCGCAGCTTGTCGACGCGCCCAACCATTGCGTCAATCGTGCGGAATCCAAGCTTTGCCATCATCTCGCGCAGCTCTTGGGCGATGAATCGCATAAACGTAATCACGTCTTCGCTATTGCCCTTGAATCGGCGGCGCAATGTCTCGTCTTGGGTCGCGATTCCAAACGGGCATGTGTTCTTGTGGCAAACGCGCATCATCGTGCAGCCAAGCACGACAAGCGGCGCTGTCGCAAAGCCAAATTCTTCAGCGCCAAGCAGCGCGGCAATCGCGAGGTCGCGCCCTGTCAGCAGCTTGCCATCGGTCTCGAGCACAACGCGTTCGCGAAGCCCGTTTAAGATAAGCGTTTGGTGCGTTTCAGAAAGCCCGAGCTCCCATGGCATTCCCGCGTTGGCAATGCTCGTTTGCGGGCTTGCGCCCGTGCCGCCGTCATAGCCGCTTATCAAAATCGTGTTCGCGCCCGCCTTCGCCACGCCTGCGGCGACAGTGCCCACGCCTGAAGCGCTCACGAGCTTCACAGAAATGCGCGCGTCCTTGTTGGCGTTTTTGCAATCGTAAATGAGCTGCGCGAGGTCTTCGATAGAATAAATATCATGATGAGGCGGGGGCGAAATCAGCGCCACGCCGGGCGTGCAATGCCGCGCGTTGGCAATCCACGGATACACCTTGAAACCGGGCAGCTGCCCGCCCTCGCCCGGTTTCGCGCCTTGCGCAATCTTAATCTGAATCTCCTTTGCATGCACGAGATAGTCCATATCCACGCCAAAGCGCCCGCTTGCCACCTGCTTAATCGCGCTCGTCTTGTTTGGCTGCGCATAGCGCGCGCTGTCTTCGCCGCCCTCACCGCTGTTGCTCTTTGCCCCAATCGTGTTCATCGCCACAGCGAGCGCCTCGTGCGCCTCTTGGCTAATCGAGCCATAGCTCATCGCGCCCGTCTTGAAACGCGCAAGAATCGAATCGACACTCTGCACCTCATCGATGCTAATCGCCGCGCTCTCGTCAAACTCCATGAGCGAACGCAATGTAACAAACTTGGAATCGACATGCGCGCTGTATTGCTTGAACAGCGCATAGTCTTTGCGGCGGCATGATTCTTGGAGCAAGAAAATCGCGACAGGGTCGAGCAAATGCTGCTCTGCGCCGCTGCGGTAGCTATGGCTGCCTTGCGAGTGCAGCGCCTCTGCGCAATCCGCAAACGCGCTTTGGTGCAATGTCAGCATATCGTCCGCAATCTCGTCTAGCCCAATGCCTTCAATCGGGCTGCTTGTCGAGGTGAAATAGGTGTTTATGACATCTGAACAGATTCCAATCGCCTCAAAAATCTGCGCGCCGTTGTAGCTTTGCATTGTCGCGATTCCCATTTTCGAGGCGATTTTGACAATGCCGCCTGACGCGGCTTTGATATAGTTTTGCACAGCCTCTGCATAGTCTATCGCGAGGCTCTTTTGGGCGATGAGCTGCGCGATGCTTTCATAGACAAGATAGGGGTTAATCGCCGTTGCGCCATAGCCAAGCAATGTCGCGAAATGGTGAATCTCGCGCGGCTCGGCGCTCTGGAGCACGAGGCTTGCATGCATGCGCAAATTTTTGCGCACGAGGTGGTTGTGCAGCCCCGCCACGGCGAGCAACGAGGGTAGCGCACACAGCCGCTCGCTCACGCCGCAATCGCTCAAGACAAGAATCGAAGCGCCCTTGTTAATCGCGCTTTCGGCACTTTCAAACAGCGCTTGCAACGCCGATTCTAGCGATTGGTTGCGCCAATCAAACAATAGGCTAAGCTCGGAGACGACCATGCCTTTTAGATGTTTGATTTTGTGCAGCTCCTCGTTGCTGATAATCGGCTGCGCAATCTTGACGCGCCGACAATTTTCGGCATTTGGCATGAGCAAATTGCCCTCGCGCCCGAGATAGATTCGCTGCGATGTAACGCTTTTTTCGCGAATCGCATCAAGCGGCGGGTTCGTTACCTGCGCGAAAAGCTGCTTGAAATACGCAAACAAGGGCTGGGGCTTCTCGCTCAAAACGGCGAGCGGCGTGTCGATTCCCATTGCGGCGAGCGGCTCTTTGCCATCGCGCGCCATCGGCAGAATGCTTTGCATGAGATTCTCATAGCTCCAACCAAAGACTTTTTGCAACAGCCGCACATTAGAATCGCCAAGCGGCTCGTGCTTGTAGCCCGCGAGCGGAACGGATTCGAGCTTGATGAGATTCTTGAGCCATTCCTGATACGGGCGCGCCGTGGCGTA